>PFOG01000154.1 GCA_002792395.1 Candidatus Portnoybacteria bacterium CG_4_10_14_0_2_um_filter_44_20
TAAGGACTTGACAAAAATTTTCTGATATGATAAAAATGATTAAATTACGCCATACGGGAGGAAATTCAAGTGGTGGAAAAAAAGACTGGTGTAGTAAAATTTTTTAGCAGTAGGGGATTTGGGTTTATCGAGGGCGACGGAGAAGGCGGTAACGATCAGTACTTTCCGTTCCGGGCGTTTGCGGATGACATCACCGCGGCCGAAATCCGTGGCATCAAAGGCAAGAAGGTGGAATATACCACTGAGCCTGGGACTGGGAAAGAAGCGGGTAAGACCCTCGTCAAAAATCTGCGACTCGTCAAGGGGAAGTAAGAAAAATTAGCCCAATAAGAAATAAGGCGGGGAAGCGCAAGCCGATCCGCCTTTTGTTTGATCGGAGGAAGATGTGATAGAAGTTCCGAAAGACGTTTATCATTCCGGCCACACCGATTCGGAGTGTTATGCCAAATTATATGGGGTGACACGCGAAGCGGTGGAAGAAAAGGCAAAAAGCTATTTCGCGGATTACGACCCACGTGGGTATGGGACTCGTTATAAGGTTCCAATCCAACAGCATGCCGATGGTTACTGGCATTGCGAGCTGTGCCGCCGGCGCTCGTGTTGATTAAACGCCGCGTTCGAGCCGTCTCTTAAAGGGGCGGCTTTTGTATTTTGTGGTAATTGGCCCCGTTAGAAATAAGACAAAATATGGCAACGGTACTTAATTCTTGTTATTTGCGCAAGAATGTGGCTATATAGCACCCTTTTTGCTGCTTCTACGGGGTTGACCGAGAGGTGAAAAACGAGTATACTAAACTTGCTTGTTTGATAGATTTAACACCCGTGCTGTTCCTGCGGGGATAGGAATTCATAATATCCTCTGGATTCCCACCCGCGCGGGAATGACATTTATGGGCAGATGCGACAATCTCAACTTTTAACCAAAGCAGTCAAAGAGGCACCGGCCGAAGAAGAAAGTATTAGTGCCCGACTCTTAATAAGGGGCGGCTTTATTGATAAGCTGGCGGCCGGACTTTTCAATTTTTTGCCGCTTGGCTGGAGGGTGCATCAGAAAATCGAGCAAATTATCAGAGAGGAGATGAATGGCCTTGGTGGTGAAGAATTATATTTAGTCGCGCTTCACCCGCGCGGGTATTGGGAGAAAACCAAACGTTGGCAGATTCCTGAAATTTTCAAGGTTAGGAGCCAGTCAGGACGGGAATTCGCTCTTTCCTGGACTCACGAAGAAATTATCACGCCGGTAGCGCAAAAATTCATCTTTTCCTATAAAGATCTGCCCAAATATCTCTATCAATTTCAGGTCAAAATGAGAGATGAGCTGCGGGTGAAAGCAGGCTTGTTGCGGACAAAAGAGTTTATCATGAAAGATCTTTATTCTTTTCATTCCAACGAAAAAGATCTAGACGATTATTATGAAAAAGTTAAGAAATCTTATTTCAGAATTTTCGAGCGAGTTGGCTTAAAGAAGAGCACCCATTTAACCTATGCCAGCGGCGGGACATTTTCCCCATTTTCTCACGAATTTCAAGCAGTTACGCCGGCGGGGGAAGACACCATTTTCGTCTGTCCTAAATGTCGGCTAGCTATTAATCGTGAAATCAAGGACAAAATTAGCAAATGTCCTAACTGCAAAGGAAAAAATTTTCGACAAGAGCGCTCCATTGAAGTCGGAAATATTTTTAAGCTGGGAACCAAATATTCCGAGGCCTTCGAATTCAGTTTTCAGAATAAAAAAGGCGAGTTTAGGCCAGTTATCATGGGTTGTTATGGTATTGGCTTGGGGAGGCTGATGGGCGCGATCGCGGAAATTTGCTGTGATGAAAAAGGAATTATTTGGCCGGAAGAAATTGCTCCTTTTAGAGTTCATCTGCTTTCTTTCGCGGCCAAAGACAAGAAAAAGCAAACGAAAGTTCAAAAAACCGCGGAAGACGTTTATGGTAACTTGATACAAAATGGAGTTGAAGTGCTTTTTGATGACCGCGAAGACAAAACCGCTGGGGAAAAGATGATGGAGGCGGACCTGCTTGGTATTCCTTGGCGAGTAATTGTAAGCGAAAAAACAATTGAGAAAGGAAATGTTGAAATTAAAAGAAGGGAGTCGAAGGGGGCGGAATTAGTCCGGCCGGATAAACTTTTGGGAAGCGTGAGATAGGGGGTGCGGATAAATTTATAGCAAGTGAAATAAAATTTGTGTCTAACTTTTTTAAGCCATTCACTAAGGATATCGGGATAGATTTGGGTACGGCAAATACCCTGGTTTATGTTAAGGGAAGAGGTATTATTATTAACGAACCGTCAGTGGTAGCGATAAATCAGAAAACCGGACAGGTGCTAGCAATTGGCAACGAGGCAAACAAGATGGTTGGCAGAACACCCGGCCACATCGTGGCGACTAGGCCTTTGGTTGATGGCGTTATTTCTGATTTTGAAGTAACTGAGCAGATGCTGCGTTTTTTTATTAACAAGGTTTACGAAAAAAGCTGGGCGATTGTGCCAAGGCCTCGCGTGGTGGTTGGTATTCCATCTGGCGGTACCGAGGTGGAAAAAAGAGCGGTTGAGGATGCTACTAGGAGTGCCGGCGCGAGCGAAGTTTACTTGGTCGAAGAACCAATGGCGGCGGCAATGGGTGCTCGCCTGGCGATTCAGGAACCGGTAGGAAGTATGGTTTTTGACATCGGTGGTGGAACTTCCGAAGTGGCGGTGATATCGCTAGGCGGGGTGGTTGTTTGCAAAAGTCTGAGGATCGCTGGAGACCGTTTTAGTGAAGACATAATTCAATACGCGCGTGATGAGTTTAAACTCTTAATTGGCGAGAAGACGGCAGAACAAATTAAAATTGTTATTGGCTCTGCTTATCCTCTTGAAGAGCGGCTGGAATTTATTATGAAGGGGAGGGATTTATTGACCGGTTTGCCGAAAGAAATCATTGTTGATGATGGTCAGGTTCGGCAAGCGCTTCGTCGTTCCGTTAAGACTTTGGTTAAGGCGGTAAAGGATACGCTTGAAGAAACACCGCCGGAATTGATAACCGATTTAATGGAGAGGGGTTTGGTTCTAACTGGTGGTGGCGCGCTTCTACGCGGACTGGATAAACTGATAGCCGAGGAAACCAAGATGCCGGTTAGGGTCGCCGAAGATCCGTTGACGGCAGTTGTCCGTGGTTGCGGTATTGTTTTAGAAGACATTGATGCGGTTAGAGAGGTTTTGATCACCACACAATACGAAGCTTCACCCTCCTAACTTTTCGTTAAAAAGTTTGGAGGGTGAACCGAGATAATCTAAGTAATCGTGCGCAATGAAAACGAATCTTTTTTTACAATCAAAATTTTTCGGTTTTGCGCTTGCGGTAGCATTTGTTTTGCTGCTTATTTTTTTAAGCTCTCAGGGATTACTAAAGAGTTCGGAAGCTGTTGTCTATAAGATTTTTTCTCCCACTCAGAAGTTTTTTTATCGGGTCACAGGAGAGAGCTTTGATTATTTTGGCGCTCTTTTTTCTCTGGGCAGGGTGGTTAATCAGAATCAGGCGCTTCGGGAAGATAATTTTAAACTTCGATCAGAAATCATTTCTTTCCAGGAGCAATCACGAGAAAATGAGGTTTTGAGGCGGCAGTTAAACGCTGATTTACCGGAAAATTTCCAATTTATCTTAGCCAATGTGGTTGGTCGATGTCCTGACAATTTTAATCAATGTCTTTTTGTTGACAGGGGACAAAAGAGCGGAATTAAGGTTGGGGCAGCGGTTACTTCGGCGGGTGGAATTTTAGCGGGCAAGATCGTAGAAGCCAATCAGGATAATTCAAGGGTTGGTTTATTATCAGACTCAACTAGCGTCGTTAATGTTTTAACCCAGCGAACGCGTATCAGCGGAGTTTTGAGGGGTGATCGGGGAGTGGGTTTGATTTTTGATATGATGCCTCAAGATAGTCAGCCTGAAGTTGGAGAACCAGTTATTACCGCCGGTTCAGAAGGTGGTTTTCCTCGGGGGTTATTGATTGGCGAGATAGAAATAATTATTTCGTCTGACGTCGAGGCATTCAAAAGGGCGAGGGTCAAGCCGATGACGGCGCCATGGAATTTGGAAACTCTATTTGTCGCAATCAACTAATAATTGTTTATACGCGAACATATCTCCGGGATATTTTCAACTCCCTTTGGTCGTTATGAAAATATGCCTCTTGGGATATTTTCAACTCCCTTTGGTCGTTATGAAAATATGCCTCTTGGGATATTTTCAACTCCCTTTGGTCGTTATGAAAATACCGATAAAACCCGTCAAGAGCTCCTAATTTAACTGATTATTGATAACTGAATTTTAATGTTTGTTCTTTTAAGGAATTATCAAATACGCG
>PFOG01000119.1 GCA_002792395.1 Candidatus Portnoybacteria bacterium CG_4_10_14_0_2_um_filter_44_20
GAAGACGCTAAATTACAATTAATTGACTGTAAATTATGTTCCGTAGCTTGAACAAAAAAAACGGGCGTAAAGCCCGCTTTATTAACTATTTATCTTTTGAAAATATTCTTTGAAACCCTGCCACAATCCCGGCATGGCAAGAAGTCCGGCAGCCCGCAATTTTCCAACATCACCAGCCCGCCACAAAAGAAATTCCACGTAGCGCATAAATAAGCAACCAGTAAGCCCATCCCCGAAATATTTGGTCAAATGCACGCATAATTGGCCCGGCCGCGCAATTCGCCCACTTGAAAGATATTCGCAAGAGTTAGCCCACCAAAGCGCTTGGACAACCCATACTTCCGGCTCAGCTTTTACTATGCACGCCTTACAGCCGACTCGCGCCGGACGGTAGATTTTCACCGCATCGCCAACGCTTATACCAGACGGACCCATTTCCGGTTGCTCTGGCTCGCCTATTTCTGTTTTACCTTCGCCACGCGGCGTTTTTTGCTGATTTTTAAACCAGCTGACACCAATTTCGATTGCCGGAATAATCACGCCGCACAAGATTGACAATGCATACTGCCTACTCACCAACGCGATGAAAGCCGCGGATTCGTATAACCACAGAACAGGACTCTCCAGCCACTTTCTAATCTGCTGCCACATGCCCATCCCTCCTCTAGTGTCGCGCCACAAGCTCAACGAATCGATCAACAACGGGATAAAGCGCCTTGATAAAACCACGCCGTTCGCTTAGGTGTTGTAAATTTTTCGGAATTGCCTCATTAGGCACACCCCAATGAAAATTATCGATCTGGCTAACTCCTCGCGTAAGAACCAAAGAAAGAACATCGGCTATAGACAAGAACGGATACGCGTAGCCACACGAATCGTCCGCCGGAAGCGTTTTGGAAAAACAAAATTCATCGTCAATCTTTGAAAGCGCCGGCTTTAAGTCGCGAAGGCCGACTTTTGATATTCCATATTCGAAACTTGCCAGCGTCAAAAGCCCAACAACAACATCGGCAAAGAACTCCTCTGGTTGTCCGTCTCTAATAAACGGCATCCAATCGTATTTTTTCTCTTCTCTCTTTCTCCATGGCCAACCAAAAATCATGTTGATACCTCCGCCCAAGAAATTTCTAAACAAGTTTTCAATGTGCCAGATTCTCTTTTTTCTATTTTACAGAATAACATGACTTTTATTAATTAGCAAACCGTAAACCAAAAAGCGGCCAGGCTCAGCCCGACCGCCCTCGAATCATCAATCACTTGTCGACAAACACCTCTAATATCCCATATCCATTCCGCCCATTCCCGATGGCATGCCGCCCTTCTTTTCTTCTTTTTCCGGTAAATCGGTTATAACGGTTTCAGTTGTCAATAAAAGCGCCGCGGCCGATACCGCGTTCTGCAAAGCCGAACGGGTTACTTTGGTCGGGTCAATCACTCCAGCTTTTACCAAATCTTCATACCTATCTTCTGCCGCGTTATAACCGTAGCTATTAGACGCGTTCTTTTTCACTTCTTCAACGACAACGGCGCCATCTCTGCCGGAATTAGAAGCAATGAGCCGCAAAGGAGCCTCGAGCGCGCGCTTCAATATGTTCAGCCCGATTTTTTCTTCGCCCTTAACCTTGACATCGTCTAACACTTTCAAGGCCCGGATGAAGGCCACGCCTCCGCCGGGGACAATCCCCTCTTCCACGGCCGCGCGAGTGGCGGCCAAAGCGTCCTCGATTTTTTGCTGTTTCTGCTTTTGTTCAATTTCGGTGGCCGCGCCGACTTTGATTACTCCGACTCCGCCGGCTAATTTTGCCAGTCTTTCCTGTAATTTTTCCTTATCAAAATCGGAGGTCGTTTCATCAAGCTCCCGCTTAATCTGGCTGATGCGCGCCTGGATATCTTCTTTTTTGCCACGGCCCTCGATAATGGTAGTTTTTTCCTTAGTTGCAACAATTCTTCTCGCCCGACCGAGCATTTTAATTTCAACGTTTTCCAGTTTTAATCCTATGTCTTCCGAAACAACTTGTCCGCCGGTTAAAGCCGCGATGTCACGAAGCATTTCTTTCCGGCGGTCGCCGAAACCCGGCGCTTTCACGGCCAAAGCGTTGAACACGCCGCGTAGCTTATTAACAACGAGAGTCGCCAACGCCTCTCCATCAACCTCCTCAGCCACAATAACCAACTCTTTTTTGCCGCTCTTAGCCAGAGCTTCCAAAATCGGCAAAATTTCCTGTATTGAAGAAATCTTTTTATCGGTAATCAAGATATAAGGGTCATTATATTCCGCTTCCATCTTTTCGGCATTGTTAATCATATAGGGACTGATGTAGCCCTTGTCAAACTGCATACCCTCAACGATATCTTTAGACAACCCAAAAGTTTGGGATTCTTCAACGGTTATAACCCCATCCTTTCCAACCTCCTGCATTACATCGGCAATCAAATCACCGATTTCCTTGCTTTCGGCGGAAATTGTCGCCACTTGAGAAATTTCATCCTTGCCCGCCACCGGCTTGGATATTTTTTTCAACGCCTGCACAACGCCTTCGGTACCTTTTTCGAGGCCTCGCTTGATCGCTAACGGATCAGTGCCGGCGGTAACGTTTTTTAGCCCTTCGGAAATAATTGCTTGCGCCAAAATCGTGGCAGTGGTTGTCCCGTCACCTGCAACATCATTAGTCTTGCTTGCCACTTCCTTAATGATCTCGGCGCCGATATTTTCAAACTTATCTTCCAACTCCACTTCCTTAGCAATAGTTACTCCGTCATTAGTAATATTTGGAGCGCCAAACCCTTTGTCGATAACGACATTTCTGCCCTTCGGCCCCAAAGTTACTCCAACAGCGTTCGCTATTTTATCAACACCCGCCTTAATGCGGCGCCTCGCTTGTTCGCTAAATAAAATTTGCTTTGCCATAAATTTATAAGCACGAAACTCGAATATCGAAATTCGAAACAAATTCTAATTTCCCAATATTTAAAATTCAAAACTTTTCAATAATTGGGATTTTGGCGACTCGCTATTTTTTCGGATTTCAGATTTCGGATTTCGGATTTTAGCGATTCTCGAATTTATTCGAGAATCGCAAGTACGTCTTCTTCTCTCGCGATCAAAAATTCCTTGCCGTCGACCTTAACTTCATTCGGCCCGTATTTGGTGAACAAGACCACATCCCCTTTCTTAATAGCCATTGGGACGCGTTCGTTTTTTTCATTTAATTTCCCAGGACCAGTAGCAACAATTTTTCCCTGTTCCGGCCTTTCTTTTTCCGCCGTTTCCGGCAGATAAATTCCGGAGGCGGTTTTTTCCTCCTTCGAAATAGGTTCGATCACCACCCGATCGGCTAGGGGTTTTATCTTCATAAATTTGCTAACCGACTACGGTCTACCGTCTACGGCTTCAAATTCAACAAGCCGTAGTCGGTGGTCAGTAAGCGGTAGTCATTTTTTAGCACTCTAACACATTGACTGCTAATTAAATTTAGTTTATGTCCCGCGCCCTGTCAAGACTTGACGGAATAAGTTTATTATGTTAATTGTCTTTTTTACTGACGAGAATATCCGAGACATCTGCGAAACAGCACGTTACCGCGCGACCTTCGAATTTCTTGCCAGCAAAAGATCCGAAGCAGATGCTGTCGAATATTTTACGCAACACATCAAGGCGATAATCGCGGAAATGAGCTTAAAATTTTAGTAACAATCGACCTTGAAAGGCGGCCATCAACAGCCGGCTTTTTTGTTCAAGCTACGGAACATAATTTACAGTCAATTAATTGTAATTTAGCGTCTTCGACCCCTTGTTT
>PFOG01000043.1 GCA_002792395.1 Candidatus Portnoybacteria bacterium CG_4_10_14_0_2_um_filter_44_20
TTCGAACTTCCAAATTCTAAATCAAAAACTTGTTTTTGATTTCAAAAATCCGTTCAAAATCTTGGCAAACGCCGAGCCCCGCCGCAGGCGGGGCGAGGCGGAAAGCTCGTCGTGTATAAATTGGCGGAGGGAGCGAGATTCGAACTCGCGATACCTTTCGGTATACCCGCTTTCCAAGCGAGCGCACTCGGCCTCTATGCGATCCCTCCAAATATTTTATTAATAAAAACTTAGATTATTTCACAAATAGTATCTTGCGCCCGCCAACTAGTGGGCCGCTTTCTCCCGCAGAGCGGGATTGCGATTTGTAACTTTGCTTCGCCTCGGACAAATCGGGAACAAGCGAGCGCACTCGGCCTCCCATCACCTTTGGCAAGGCCCCGCCTGTGGCGGTGGTATGCGACCCCTCCTAATATCTTAATTTTCCATTCTCGGATTATGTTTCTTCAAAACGTCCATCTGATATTCTTCGGTTGCCTTGAGAGCCGAAATTCCTTCCAAACAACGCTGTTGGTCCCCTTCTATTTCCTGTAATTCTTGGCTTAGCTTATCCGCCTCCGCTGACGCCTCTTTTTTGAATTCCGCCTCCGGAGTTAATGATTCGTCATGATTTCGCGCGCCGGGCACCCTGGTCATCATACGCTTTTTTAATTCTTCTTCGGGAACTTCTAATATTTTTGGGCAGGCGGCGATTTTTTGTTTGCGCAAAAATTGCATGGCGTTCAATTCAATAAGTTCGTCTTCCAACGCCTTGATTTTTTCCAGGCCAAGAGCGCCCTTCAACTTTTCGGGCGCGTTATATCTTACGAATTCTCGAATAGATTCCCTTGATGGTTCCATATTTGTTAAATTGGTCAGTTAATTAATTATAGAACTTACGCGCTTGTCATCCTGAACTTGTTTCAGGATCTAAAAAGGCTTTATGCAAAGCAAACGGCCTTATTACGAGATTCCGAAACAAGTTCGGAATGACAAATTTGGAGTCAAGCGCGTAAGTCTTACAATAATTAAATTTTTTAACTTCAGGCGGCTAGACTCATTCTTTGCTCCGGCTGTTTTGGCGGCCGCGTTTTTTCCCTTTCGCGGTCTTCTCGTTCGGCCTTCGTCTTACAACGTATTAACGGAGCCATCCTTTTTTCCAAATCATTAGCCATCATCGCGACTAATTCAGACCTGCTCAGCTCGGAAATAGAAAGATCTTTTTCCTGATAAAGTTCGTCATGCCCCCCTACCAACCCTGTTTGAATCTCCTGTCTGTAATCATTAAGAAGGTCTTCTGCCTGTCGATAATCCCGATGTATCTCCGACCAATTTTTAACGCCTCCGTCGGTAATTCCCGACAGGACTTCTTTCATCCCGTCAAAATCTTCTTTTTCGTCTGCCGATAAATACCGCCCAAGCCATTCATGCCAATTTTTGTCCCGTTCGGCAGTTTTTATCATATCGCCAAACTTATCGTAAACCATCAGCGCTTCATCGGGCAGATGCGAAACCAATAAATCTTTGGTATCAACCGTTTTTGAACGCGAGTGCCAGATATTGTTCAACTCTTCGCGTATTTCATCCAGCTCCTCCGGAGCGCACTTTTTCAACCCCCATTTTTCCCAAAATGCCGGTGTTTTTGCTTCTTTGGGGACAACCTCTGGTTGCCCGAAATGAGGTTGTTCGTAATGAAACTGTGCCATGTTCTTAAATAAAAATTACTGCTCTTGTTCTTGAAGTTCTTTTACTCCCACAACTTGATTTCTTCCTTGGTTCTTAGCCCGATATAGCGCCCGATCAACCTTTTTAAATACTTCTTCCCACGTCTCGCTTGTGTCCACTCCATATTCGGCCACTCCGGCGCTGATCGTAACCTTTATTTCTCGGCCGTTGAATTCAATTACGGTATTTTCTATCGTTTGTCTGATTCTTTCAGCAACCATGCGAGTTTGTCCTTCGTCGCCTTGCGGCAGAATAATAACAAACTCCTCGCCACCCCACCGCCCCGCCCTATCAAAATCGCGGACCTGAGCAGCACAAATTGCCGCAACTTTCTTTAAAACGGCATCCCCCGCCGGATGTCCGTTGGTGTCGTTGACTTGTTTAAATTTATCGATATCTAAAAGCAAAACGCCGACGCTCTGCATTTGCGGCAATCCCCTCTTTTCTCTGTATTCACGGCCGTTTGTTATAGCTTCGACACACTTTTCAATTTCTTCCTCAATGCCTCGCCTATTGTATAAACAGGTTAGTTTGTCCTTGGTTGCTAATTGCTCCAACTCAGCCTTCTCTTTTTTAAAAATCTCGTTTTCAGTTTTTAGGCTTTCGTTTTTGCGCGACAACTCTTCCACCTGCTGTTTCAAGCCGTCTAAATGGATTATCAACTCATCAACTGTATTATTTTTTTCTGGGCTACCTTCGTTCATAAAAGTTAAAATTTTTAGACGCTCATACCGCGAAGAACTCTAATCCGTTCTTCGATGGGCGGGTGCGTCGCCCTCCTTCGCCAAGGCTACGGAAAGGCAAGTAAGTAATTAAACTTGTAATCCATGTACGGCTCGTACTCTATCTTCAACCGATGGATGCGTCACCCTCCTTCGCCAGGGCTTCGGACGGGCGGGCAAACAGTTTATATCTCCATCCCTCGCAACGCCCTAACCCGATCTGTAGTAGATGGATGAGTCATAAATAAGGCAGAAATTTTCTTGCCCTTGAACGGATTACTGATATATAAATGGGCGGTGACATTGGAGGCCGCGCGCAAGGGAGTCTGGTCAGCGGCAATTTTTCCCAGGGCGGATGCAAGCCCCTCTGGATAACGGGTTAAGAGCGCGCCGGAGGCATCGGCCAAAAATTCCCTTTTGCGTGAAATTGCCAATTGAATCAGCATGGCCACCAATGGAGATAAAATAGCCAGCGCTATGCCGACTAACAGCATTATCGCGCCAAACTGTCCCCTGTTTTCGCTATCGCGTCCTCCGCCAGAAAACCAGGTCCAGCGTAAAAACCAGTTAGAAGCAATCGACACGAAACCAACCAAAACCACAATAACGGTTGATATCAACATGTCATAATTGCCGATATGGGAAAGTTCGTGCGCCAAAACGCCTTCCAGCTCCGAACGATTCAATTTTTGCAGCAGGCCGCGCGTAACCGCCACCACGGCGCGTTTGGGATTCCGCCCGGTGGCAAAGGCGTTGGGGGCCGATTCTTCAATAATATATAATCGCGGCATCGGTAAGCCGGCGGTAATGCATAAATTCTCCAAAATATGATAAAGCTCCGGGTTCTCTTCGTGTTTTACTTCTTTCGCGCCCGACATTGCCAAAACGATCTTATCGGAATACCAATAGCTGAAAAAGCTCATCAGAATGCTGAAAGCTACCGCCGCGTAAAGAATAATCGGAGAATTAAAATTATAAGAGAACGCGTAGCCCAGGCCGATAACAAAAACCAAAAACAGCGTGAATAGAATCCACGTTTTATGGATATTTTTATCTTTTTGATTATAAAGAGTTGGCATGGCGATTACTTACTTAGATTACTTTGCTTATTATATCTAATTCGTTATTCAATTGCAATAAATTGGCCACCTCAGATTATCCATATTATACCACACATTATTACAAATTTCAATATAACAAAAATCCCCCGCGGCATTGCGGGGGGAGATAGAGTTTTTATCTCTTTTTTCGTTCCTTCTTCGCCTTCTTTGCAAAGGCGATATCAAAAACTTCTTCGATGTTTTTTACAAAATAAACCTTCAGCCCGGCTTTGAAATCCGGGTGAACCTCGTCAAAATCCTTTTCGTTGTCCG
>PFOG01000064.1 GCA_002792395.1 Candidatus Portnoybacteria bacterium CG_4_10_14_0_2_um_filter_44_20
GCCAAAGCGGATTTATTAAAAACCACAAAAAATCCACTTATAAAAAGCGTTAACAATAAAACATAAATTAAATTTTTAGTCGGTATTTTTCTAACCATAAATGCCTATGAATAATTATATCATAGAATCCTCTCGCAACAAACCGCAACCCTGTGAAAAAAATGTCAAAAAGCTCGGAACGGACCTCTTTTCTTTCAAAAATCTTTATAAGGCGTATTTTGGATGCCGAAAACTCAAGCGAACAACCTATCACGCGGCCAAATTTGAAATGAATTTTGAATCGGAACTTTTGAGGCTGAAAGAAGAATTAAAAAGTCATAATTACAAGCCCGGCCCCTCAATATGTTTTGCCATCACTGACCCGAAACTGCGCGAGGTCTGGGCCGCTGATTTTCGGGATCGCGTCGTCCATCATCTGCTTGTCAGCTATCTTGAACCTGTATGGGAAAAAATGTTTGTTTTCCACTCTTACGCCTGCCGCAAACTCAAAGGCGCTCATAAAGCTATCCGCAACCTCAAAAAAATTATCTCCCCGGATTTGTACTTTCTTCAGGTGGATATTCAAAGTTTTTTCGTCAGCATAGACAAGGGCGTTCTGATTTCTCTTATTAAAAAGCGTGTTAAGCACCCGGAAATCTTGTGGCTGGCCGAAAAAATTATTTCTCATGATCCAACTACGAATTATATCCCGAGAGGCGACCTGAAACTTTTACAATCCGTGCCGCCGCATAAGTCCCTTTTTGACAAAATATATTGCGGTTTGCCCATCGGGAATCTGACCAGCCAATTTTTCGCCAATGTTTATTTGAACGAACTCGATCAATTTATTAAGCACTCGCTCAAATGCCGACATTATTTTCGCTATATGGACGATCTCCTGCTTCTCTCATCTTCAAGAGAACAATTGCTCAAATGGCGTGATGACATTAAAACTTTTGTTGAAACTAATCTAAAACTCAAGCTTCATCCCAAGAAACAAATTCTTCAGCCGGCAACGAACGGCATTAATTTCTGCGGCTACATAATCAAGCCGGACTATACGCTTATCAGGAGGCGAACCGTAAAAAAACTAAAAAACAAATTGTGGCATTTCAATC
>PFOG01000091.1 GCA_002792395.1 Candidatus Portnoybacteria bacterium CG_4_10_14_0_2_um_filter_44_20
CCAATATCTCAAAACTCGAATTTCAAAACGCAAAACCACAATTTAAAATTCAAAACTACTCGATGAAGCAACTGGAGTTCGAAAGATTGGGAAAAGTTTTGAAAGTAACCGGTGAACATAACATTTCCAATGCTTTAGCGGTTTTGACTGTAGCGCGGATATTAAAAATTCCCGACAAAATTACTTATGGGGCATTATCGCGATTCAGAGGTACCTGGCGCAGAATGGAGTATAAGGGCCTGGTCAATGGCGCTAAAATTTATGACGACTATGGCCATCATCCGACAGAAATTAAAGCGACTTTACGGGGCACGCGCGAATCGTTGAAGAATGGGCGACTATGGATTATTTTTCAGCCACATCAATATCAGCGGACTTATAAATTATTTAATCAGTTTGCGAACGCGTTTAATGACGCGGACAGAGTGATTTTATTGCCGATTTATAGCGTGGCGGGAAGAGAAAGAGAGAGTATAAAGAAAAAAGTAAGCTCTGAAAAACTTATTGATGCCATGCACAAATTGATTCCCGGGCGGCGTCGCGAAATTCTTTGTGCTGATTCCTTCCAGAGGACCAAAGACTATCTGAAAAAGGAACTCAGGAAAAATGATATTTGCATAATCATGGGCGCGGGGGACGCCTATAAGCTGACCGAGCTATTGGTGAAGGGCGGTAAGGCAAAATAATCTCAGGTTACAAAAAGGCCCGATTATTTCGGGCTATTTTAGTTTTTATGCATCCGGCAGGATTTCTTCGATTCTGTGGCGATAGTATCGTAATTTGATGTTAAGCAGAACCTGTTTTTCTTCCGGCATGGCGCATGTCCACTCTCTTTGTTCGCTGGCGCTAAAAAGCACCTTGGCGCCACCGGAACCTGGGCGCGCGCCCGTTGAAACAAGTTCGGAATCGGCGCCAAAAACCTCTTTGCAGAATTGGTCGATTTGGATTGATTCCAAATCCGTTCTGACGCTCGCCTTGATAAACTGGCCCTCGACAATACCAATGCCCACTACAAGCCGAACTTGTTCGGTGCGCAGGACCATATCGGCTATCAGCGGGATGTAGTCTATCTGGCTTTGTTTAATTTCTCCAACCCCCAAAACCGCCATAGATCCGACAAAGATAGCATCGATATTTTCACTCAAGGCCATTTTTAGGCATTTAAAAAATCCCCTGGTGACCTCGAAACGTTCGGTAAGGTGCTTAAAAAGCGCGTAGTCCACGAGGGACAAAAGCTCTCGATGAGCACTGAGGTCAAACTCGGTGACTTCGTCGACTTTCGCCAACGACTTCGTGTCCGTGTCGATACCAACTGCCAGTGCCGTTGCGATCAGGCTAGGATGAGAAAATTCAGCCCCGATTTTTTTTAATAGATGATAGACAATTGTCGAATTAGCGCCAACTTTCTTTATGAGATTGAGGCACCCATCAATAATCGGGCTATTCATGTGGTGGTCGAAAATAATATCCGGCCTCACGTTAATCGCGGCGTTATTGTGGCAGGTGTCGCAAAAAATTACCAGTCCGTAATTATTCGAATTTCTTTCCCAGTATTTTTCGTCGCGCAATTCTATTTTTAAGCAATTTATCATGGCAATGTTTTGCGGATGGGAAATAGCGCCGCCGCTAAAAATGTCCGATTTAATGCCTCGGTCATCAAGTGCCATTTGCCAGGCAAGAGCTGAAGCGAGCGCATCTGGGTCTGGTGGCGGATTTTTATGAACGACCAAGGCCACGCGCTTATCTTTCGGAAGGCTGTTTATTTTTTCAAGAACTTGCCGCACCTCGTCGTCGCTTATCAATTGCTTCTGTAATTTTTCTGGCATTGAAAACTCCTCTTTTCTGTATAATTGGCTATTTTTCAACGTGCAAATATTCCTTTGGCCGATTTAGTCGGCCAAAGGAAACTTACTCCTGTTTATATAAAAGGATAGGGCTAGCCAACAAACTTGTCAATAGCGCGTTATTAAGGTATGATTATCGCAGTTTGCGTACCTATGGCATGCGGGCCTGTAACATAGTGGTAGTGTACCCGGTTTGCATCCGGGAGGCGCGAGTTCGATTCTCGCCAGGTCCACCAAATGATAATTTTGATCAGCAAAGCTATGAGACACTATTGTCATATTGCAGAAATGCGCGCCTATAGACCCTTGCGTTTATTTTGAATATAGCATATAATGTACTGGAAGTTAGCTTTAAATTAACCAACAGTCACTATATGGAAAACAAACCTACAAAAGGCCAATATGTGGAGATTTTATTGCGATCTCCCAAGACCGTCTTTTCCAATAAAGACGTAGCTTTAATGTGGGGAGTAGAAGCGGGGAATGCTGTCAGGGTGAGATTAAACAGCTATGTAAGAAACTGTAAGTTGATTAGAGTGCGTCGTGGCATTTACGCCAAAGATAAAAATTATAATCGCTTTGAATTGGCGACTCGTATTTATACTCCTTCATATATCAGCCTCGAAACGGTATTGACCCGCGCCGGAGTTAATTTTCAATACTATGGCAATATTTTTGTTGCCACGTATGTTACGAGAGAAATTGAAGTTGATGGTCAAAAGATTTCATTCGTTCGCATGAAAGACTATGTTTTGAGTAATACCGCTGGCATCAAACACGCAGATGGCATCGCCACAGCAACTAAAGAGCGCGCTTTTTTGGACCGCATTTATATCAGCAAAGATTATCATTTCGATAATTTAGATGTATTGGCTTGGGACAAGGTTTTTGAGATTTTGCCCATCTACCACAACAAACGCATGGAGAAAAAGGTCAAAACATATTTTGAGCATTATAAGGGCGCTCAACCTAATAAAACCAAAAACGTATGACATTAGACTACTCGAAACATAAAAATATACTACTTCAGATTCTGAAGGATATTTACTCGGACACTTCAATTGCTCCTCATTTGGGTTTTAAGGGTGGTACTGCCGCTCTCTTGTTCTATGATTTGAATCGCGATTCAATTGATCTGGATTTTGACTTGCTGGATGAAAGCAAAGAGGCTGAAGTGTTTGAAAAAATTAATAAAATTGCAAAAAGTTACGGAACGATTGTCGACTCACACATAAAACACTTTAATCTTTTAAATGTTATCTCATACGCACCGGGGGCGCAGAAGATAAAAGTCGAGGTGAACCGAAGAAATTTCGGCTCCAAGTATGAGGTTATGACTCTACTTGGTATCTCTATGCTTGTGATGATCCGGGAAGATATGTTCGCTCACAAGCTTATGGCCATGCGCGAACGAGTTGGCAAAACGAGCCGCGATATTTATGATGTCTGGTTCTTTCTTAAAAACAACTGGCCGATTAATAAAACGATTGTAGAACAGCGTTCAGAAGTATCTTTCAAAGAGCTTTTGCAAAAATCCGTTGAACAACTAGAGAAGGTGGATAACAAGCATATCCTTGATGGCTTGGGTGACTTTCTTACCGAGCCTCAAAAAGATTGGGCCCGGGCAAAGCTCCGAACTGAGACCATCTTTCTGTTAAAGGCTCGAATGAAAAGCGAAAAATAACTTTTATAGAAAAAGAAAAATGCGGGAAGCTAGGGGCCTTCACAAGAGAAGTTGGCGAGATTGGCCAGTATTACTTTACATACAATTACCAAGATTGAATCTGGCTCAACGCCCAATCCGACTATTGAAACTATGACCAAAATTGCCAAGGGGTTAGGTGTTTCAATTGACGATTTAATAAAGTAATTTTATGAATTTATTAAATACGATATGTTCCTACTGGTATGAATGTATCAAAAACGAAGATGTATTGGAAAAGGATATTTCAATCAATGTTCGCTCAAAAGCAATTTTGTATCCTTTTGATGACGACCCCTTTGTTTTTAGAAAAAAAGACACTCCAGTTAAAATCAATAATGAAAAATTAAATACCTTTGCGAGTGTTAAAGCTGAAGGATTAGAATTTTTTTACGGATACCCACTCCTATATTATCGAGACGACAGAACCGACAAGCAATTAGTGGCACCCCTGTTTATTATAAAAGTTAAATTTAGCCGAGAAGGCGAGGATTTATTGTTATCTAAAGACGAATCATATCCAGTTTGCGGAATTCAAGCACTGAGTAAACTGGGGTTGAGAACTGAAGAAATAGCCAGCATAAATCAATCAATAGAAAATTTATTTACTAGTGATCCAAAAAATGGCGAGCGTCAACTTGCTACTCAAGCATTAGAAATTATCGAGAAAGAGGCGGGGATTTCAATTATTGAAGAAATAAATCCATCTCAACTGTCTAATTCCAAAAAACTCACGAAAGAAATGTCGGCGGGTTTATACAATAAAAGCCTGATTTTTGCCGGAGAGACAACAGTTTTTAATATCCACCTCATAAAAGATTTATTAGACCTTAAGGGTAGAAACGATTTAGAGAAAACATCTCTTTCTTTCTTTTCTGCTTCTCGCACTGCCGATGTTGAGAACGAGATAATGCCGATACTCCCTTTCCCGTCGAACGAATACCAAATAACGGCAATTCAAGATATTTTTAAACACTCGCTCAGTGTTATAACTGGCCCTCCGGGGACAGGGAAAAGTCAATTCATATCAAACCTAATCGTTAATCTTTTCTTGGCTGGCAAATCGGTTTTATTTGTTAGCCACACGGGGGAGGCCGTTGACGTTGTGAACTCGAGAATCAATGAGCAATTTCGTAATCTGATGTTACGAACTGGGAAAAAAGAACTTAGACAGGATTTAAAAGGTAGGTTTAATGAATTACTTGCAGACTCTTCAAAAAGAAATACCAAAAATATTAATGCGGATTACGTCCATTCTCTTTGGAAAACAATTTTAGAATATAGGAATAGTTTATTGAAAAAAGATGAGATCGAACAGAACTTTCAACAAAAATATTTTTATCAAAAAGAATTGAAAGACATTCTACAAATTCAAAACTCTTTCATTAGAAAGATAAAAATAATTTTTGAATCATTTATCCTCAATTTCAAATTACAAAGAATCAAATCAAAGCTAGAAAAATTACCCAGCAGGATAGATTTTGAATCTAAGATAAGAGAATTAGAGAGAAAATTTTATCTTTCCTGCCAAGATTTTATTAGAAATGTTTATCTAAAAAAGATGCTTGGCGGTGGTAATAAAACCGGATTAGTAAACACTTTTCTTAATCAAGTAAACGGGCATAGATTTAATGACGAAGATATGAACGAAACGTCTTTTATCAATGCTTTACAGGTTCTTAGAATTTGGTCATCAACATTAAAATCTCTTAGGGGGACTTTCCCCCTCAAGGCGAGTGTTTTCGATTATGTTATTTTTGATGAAGCGTCTCAAATTGATTTACCGTCTGCGGCTCCGGCTTTATATCGGGCTAAAAAAGCGATTATTGTCGGTGATCCGATGCAATTAACTCACATTGCTGGGATTACTAAAGATATTGATTTCGGATTAGCAAAAATACACGGACTAACAGAAATGAAAGATATTTATCCTGCAAAAACAAGGTATTGTGATGTTTCCTTATATAAAGCGGCAGAGAATTCTTTACCGCACTCGTCGATACTCTTAACTAATCACTATCGTTCCGAAGATCAAATTATTTCTCTTTGCAATCAGGTATTTTACGAACGTCGCTTAAAGATATTAAGTACGCTTGACTACGGTAAATTTCCTTCTAGTTTGCCGTTGGGTGTTCAATGGGAAGATGTAAAAGGAGAAGTTTATAAACTTCCGTCGGGAAGCCGTGTTAATCAGCAAGAGGTGAATGTTGTTTCAAAGATTTTTCAAGAAATATGGGCTAAGATTTCTAATACAAATTTAACTATCGGTATAGTGACTCCTTATAATGGCCAACGCCATGCAATTTTTCAAAAGATTCAATCCTTAGTTCCGCAAGAAGTATTAGAAAAACGTATAAGAATACTTACAGCACATCAATTTCAAGGTTCAGAAGCTGACATAATAATTT
>PFOG01000198.1 GCA_002792395.1 Candidatus Portnoybacteria bacterium CG_4_10_14_0_2_um_filter_44_20
CATTAACCGCACCTACACCCTGGGCCTGGCCACCACCACTTCCTGGACTTCCAATGCTTCAGGAACCGTTGAAGGCTATGCGGTCTGGAAAATCAATGCTTCCTCAAGCGCTGCCCAAACCCTGACTGTCCGGCAGTACGGCTACAACCTGATTTCCATTCCAAAAACCTTATCCGGCGCGCCCATTACCGAAGATGTCTTATTATCCAAGAACGCCTTTAGCCTCACCGATGAATCAGTTCTTGAGGCCATTACATATATTAATATTGACTACGCGGCTAAAGAAGTGACAGTAACTGCTTCCACTACGATCCAGATCCTCTATGACTATATCCAATATGATGTTACCAAAGCTGAAAACCTGGACAAAACCAATCCCATATCCACAGCTGACGGCGCCACCTTCCTATTTGACACTGATTGGGATTTGATTGTTACCGGCGCAGGAGTGAAAGTGGTCCAGACCTCAAAAAAGATCAATTACCAGGGAACCGGCAATCTCACAGTTTCTTCAGGAGCTTTCTTTGAAGACGGCAATGGCGCGGTCTGGGAAACAGGAGGCAATGTCTATTACGCTTCCCATATCAAACACACAATTAAAATTGGAGTTACCTTAATTGAAGGAGCAGAAGTTGCTTACTTTGTCAGCGCCTCAACCACCAACCAAACCTATGACCTAAACCGCAATGCCACTACTTCCTTAACCTCAAACGCTTCCGGCTTTGTTGAGGGCTACTCGGTCTGGAAAATTGGTTCCACTGATTATTCTTCCCAAGACCTCAAGGTCAGAGAATATGAATACAACCTGGTCTCCATTCCCAAGACCTTAACCGGCGCTCCGATTACAGAAGATGTCTTAATGGCAACCGACGGCTTTATTGTTGCTGATGAAGCTGCTGCCTCGGCCATGACCGGCATCTCTGTTAATTACACCTCAACCACAGTTACAATTACTGCCAACCACAATATCCAGGATCTTTATGATTACATTAAATACAGCGTTACTTTAGCTGCCAACTTAGATAAAACCCAGCCCTTAACCACTTCTGACGGCACTGCTTTCTTGTTTGCCTCTAACTGGAACCTGATTGTTGACAACGCTGAAGTTGTCCAGACCACAAAACAAATCTCATATACCGGCGGCTCTCTCACTGTTCAGAACGGAGGATTCTTTGAAGACAAGACCCAAGCGGTCTGGGAAACAGGAGGCAATGTCTATTACGCT
>PFOG01000084.1:0-389 GCA_002792395.1 Candidatus Portnoybacteria bacterium CG_4_10_14_0_2_um_filter_44_20
CAAGTTCTCCAGGTTTCTTTCGCCGGGAGGATCATCTAAAGGAGGTGGTGAGATTGAAAAAAACTCTTCAACACTATGCGGAAAGTATGTGGCTCTTCCCGTTTTGGCTCAAAAAAGCGAGCGAAGGGCCCAAGCGGCTTGAAGAAGACGAGGAATTTATATATTTTGAATCGGTAATTCCGCGTCCGTACATCACCGATATGGTAATGAATCCGGAATATCCGAAAAAAAGGAAAGCGGAAACCGGGGAAGAGATAGAAGAAAATATCGCCTTCGATTGGCCCGGATACAAGCCCTGGCCAAATGAGAACGAACCGCCTGAAGTTCAGCCAAGCTTCAACCTTGGCCTGGTTTTTCTCCCCGTCTACTACGATCGGGAGTCCCTGAAA
>PFOG01000084.1:448-946 GCA_002792395.1 Candidatus Portnoybacteria bacterium CG_4_10_14_0_2_um_filter_44_20
CAAGCAGGATCGGTCCTACCTATATTATAAGGTCCGGGTCCCGAAGATTTTCTTCAATGAATTTCGAGGACTCTATGACGATCCCTTATACCAGGTTCCCAAGCCGAGGCGCGTTGGTACCCGCCGCGTGCTCAAACCCGGCATAAAGAAAGAGGAAGCAACTGACGCTGACTACGACTACTTTCCCATATTCGATGAACCCGATCCTCTTCGGATAAATCTGGATGCGATGCATCCGACCCCGGAAGAAGAGGCGAGTATGCAGAGAACGTTTGAAAAAGTCCTGGCCGAAGGCAAGGAACCGTCTACCGGCCTCTGGCGGGTGAAAACCTCTTGCGAACGGTGCGGGTCTATGATCTGCTCCGAAACCACCAGCGACCCGTGGAGCAAACTTCGGCAATCCTGCCCGAGCTGCGGGTCAGCGCGCGTCCGTCTGGAAAAATATGAACCGGTTAAGCCAGTTGCCGGCGTTGCGGAGAAAAAGGAAATTGCAATGGG
>PFOG01000084.1:954-5685 GCA_002792395.1 Candidatus Portnoybacteria bacterium CG_4_10_14_0_2_um_filter_44_20
ATCTCCCCATCGCGCCGCACAGACCGCTTTGCAGGGCCACATTCCGATGCAAGACCTGCGGCCATGAACTTACCGTAACCACCGAAAATCCGGTGGAATACAAGCTGCTGCGCGCCTGCGGAAAATGCGGCGGCGGCCTGCGGCTCGTCAAAAATGAGCCGATCTAACTAAAGCCGAGAAGCGGCGCGGTATGAAAAGCCGCGCCTTTTTAATTGCGGATAAAAAAACAGCGCCCCGACACGGAACGCTTTTTTGTTTAAAATTTCACTACTTTCTTTTCCAGACCGTTACGGCCTTTTCGTAATCTTTCAAAAAATTAGGGTAAGAAAATTTATAATTGGAGGAGCACATCCCCAATCCCGCCATTAATCGGCGTATTCTCGTAAAATCTTTTTTAAAATTGGTTATTATCCGGCCACCCTCTTTAAGGCAATTTATATCGTCGGCCAAAATGCCAAACAGCTCGTCAATAGTCAATCCCGCCTGCGTATGCTGGCGATGAAACTCCCGCATGGCCCGATGACGCCCTTCGTGATCTTTACCAAAGCGAGCCGTTTCTATTTTGAACCTTTCCAAATATTTCTCTTCTCCATCCCCCCGGAAAGGCTCTAGGCATTTCATGGCCGCCCCCCAGTAGACAATCGCATCCACCCTCTCTTCGCCCAGCGCCTCCGACAGTTTCGTCCTGAAAAGATTCACGCCGGCGCTATATTCCACTCTGTCCCTAAACCACCCAAAGTCGATCCCGAATTCCGGACATAATTCCTCCGCCCTCTCGAAATACACAGCCGAAGAATCGGCCAGATTGAAAACGCGGTATCTGATATTAGGATAAGCCAATAAAAACATGATGGCGGATTTTGGCGTTGTTCCGGCCAATTTCTCTACCACGACCAAGCCCGACTTCGGACCGATCTCTTTCGTCAAAATCGCCGTCAAGTCTGGACGAACAACTATTCTCATCTTTCCCCTCCTCCCGTTTTCAAGGTACCAAGAAATTGTTACTCGACGCAACAATCGACTATCTTCTGCACAATTTCCTTTAGTTTTCCCATGAAACCGGTTTTCTTCTCGTCGTGGGCGTTCAACTGGTTATCGTCGATTTTTTTGACATCGGCGATGTTTAAAGGTTTCAGCTTCAGTCCCCAAAATAGCGAATACAATTCGTAAGCCTTCTCGAACAAGTTCTCGGCCTCTTTTTTCTCGCCCTGCTGTAAATACTTAGTACCGACCTCCATCAGTCGCATGGTAGCCGCCAACAAGTGTTTGGAAATACACCAAACCTCGCCTTCGTATTCGGTGATAATTTTTTTCAACAACTCCTTTCGGATTTCTCTCGTCTGATATAACAAATCATAATACTCCGGCTTGCCGGTCTTGGCGCCAGTAAAGAAAAAATGCTCCTCAATGCTTATTAAATTCATAATGGCGATACTCAAATCCTCGTCGGAAGACAAATCCAGCCTACCCTCTTTTGCCTCTTTAGCCTTATTTAAAAATTCTTGAATTTTTTTTCGTTAAGCATGAGATATAATGCAAATTATGCGAAAGCTGATGCGAAAAATACGAACAAAAATTTATCTATCTTCGTTCGCGTATTTCGCATGAAATTTCGTGGTTTTCGCATTGTATCAAAAATTTCAACATCTTTAGCCCGCGGCAAGACTTCAAAAACTAACTAAAGTCTTACAAACAAAATAAAATACCGCGCTGGTAATAATTAATAGAACCAGCGGAATAACGACTTTCTGGAAAGCGAAATAAGATTTGCCCTGATTGCGCTTTTTAAGAAATTGATGCAATAGAACACCAAAAGTAAAAACTATGCTGCCCGAAACTATGCCGAACATCAGCTTATCAACTCCGCAAAACTTATTGAACAGGTGACCGACAATGCCGGTAAAATATAGCGGGATTATCGTTATGGCGTAGATCAGGATGGCCAATACTGGATACTGAAATTTAAATCTGATATTTTTCTTATTAAACCAGGAGGCAGTCCAAAAAATAATCGAGACAACAAGCGCGCCAACCCAAGTCCCGGAAATCAAATCATCAACGCCCAACCAACGCGAAAACCCGACGCCAGCGCCGATGGCAATGGTACAAACCGGACAAATCGCCCGCGCCGGCAAGGCTAGGGCTAAGCCTAAAAAGGCCAATGGATAAAAAAATATTTTTTTCATAGATAAATATTTATGGCTATAACTCAATATTACCAGTTCATTTTAAAAAAGAAAAGGAGCGCCTACTGACATAGTTCACTTCGGCTCGACGTGAATGACCACTCTTTTGATTTCCGCCATTTTTTCTTTCATCAAATATTCGAACCGGCTGGTTACGTCATGGACTTTTTCCAGAGAAATATCGGCGAGTGCCAGGCAATGAAACGAAACAAAATACTTCTCTCCGATTTTGCGCACCAGCACATTATGGACATCGCTGATCTCCCCCACCTCCTCATCTGTTTTATTTAAAGCCTCCAGAACCTTTTGAAGCTCCTCTCGGCTGACATTGGAACTCAGTACCGCCTCGTTCTTCAATGGCTCAATGTGCGAATTAAGCTCCACGCCCTCGCCCAATTCCGCCTTGATTTCCTCTTCAATCAGGGTGGCCAAATCATGCGCCTCTTTTATAGTAAGCGCGTCGGGCGCCTCCAAGTCATAGCTGATGTATTGCTTATCATCGAGTTTATCCGCCACGACATCATGCGCCACCAAATTATGCTTGGCCGCCAAGGCCTGAACCTTCTCCACAATTGTTTCACTGTCAAGCTGAATAGATTCAGCCTGAACCACTACTTCGGCTCCGGCCATATCAAGTTTAATCTTATCCTGCACCAGACGAATTATTTCCTGCGCCCCATAGGTAGAATATTTGCGGCTAATGGCGATGGATATTTCAATAAATATATTCGGTCCCAGCGGCCGCGCGCGGACACGATTTATCCGCGCCACGCCCTCAACGCTTCCCGCTATTTCCCGCGCTCTATCGGCAATACCCTCGGGTGCCCTATCCACTAACACATCAATTGTGCGCTTACCCAAACAGTAACCGGCCAAACTGATAAAAACTGCCACTGCGATAGCCGCCACCGCGTCGGCCCAAATTATTCCGAAACGGACAAAGACCAAGCCAGCCAAAACCGCGGCTGAACTGTAGATATCGGAGCTAAAATGCAAAGCATCAGCTTCCAGAGCTTGGCTATTAGTTTCTTTAGCTACCCGCCTCAAGGCGCGCGAGCGGGAAAAATCAACGATAATAGAGAAAACGATTACCGCGAAGGCGTACCAAGTCGCGTCTATTTCAACATTTTGATGAATAAGCCGGAGAACGGCCTCGTAGACAATTAAAACGCCGGTGATAAAAAGCAAGCCGGTCTCCACCAAAGCTGAAACGCTCTCAATTTTTCCATGGCCATAAAGATGGCATTCATCGGCCGGGCGGCCGCCGAATTTGACGGCGAAATACGTCATAACGGCCGCCGCCAAGTCGAGCAATGAATGAACGGCCTCGGAAAGAATACCCATACTGCCCGTCAGTAAACCGACCGCAAATTTAGCACCCGTCAGCGCGACACCAGCCAAAATCGAACTCAAAGCAACCGCCTTCTTTTTACCGTAGTTAATATCCATACTTTACGAAATTACCAAACACGCCACATCCTCCTCCCCTCAGATGAGGGGAGGGCAGGGAGGGGTGCTGAAGGGCCGTATAAATTCTTAACACCACCTCCCCTCAATCCCCTCCTCAACTGAGGAGGGGGGCCAAAAAGAATGTTTTGTAATTCAAAGAATCTATATAAATAAAATCAGGAAAAACCTGACTGGAAATATCTGAATTTAAATTCTTAGGCGAAGTTCAAAAACAAACAAATCAGCCCAATATTTCTTTCCTACTTTGTAAATTCCTATCTTGGGATTATTCGTATACCAACTCAAATCCTTGTAGACAAAATCTTTGACCTCTCCCGAATAAAAATCTAATAGCTTAACGTTATAATTTTTGGTAATATAATTCAAGCTTCTCCGCCATCCACTCATAGAATAAACGACCACATAAAGCCTGGTTGCAGTCCTCATAAAGGCGGGTGCTTTTTTAAAGTCCTGATTAGCATCATCGAACCATCTCCAAAGCCATGCGTACTAGTGATAATTTACGCCGGATATTTTTTAAGGAGTTTTGGCGAAAGTACCTCCTGAGGAACGTTCGCAATAATTACATCAAATTTTTGTACGGGCACTTTCTCAAAAAGATTGCTTTTTATAACTTCAACGTCCACTTTATTTAATAAAGCATTCTGTTTTGCCGAATTGACGGCTTGGTGAAGCATATCAACCGCAAGTACTTTCCCACCCAACTTAGCTGCCAAAATAGCAAGCATGCCCGTTCCTGTTCCAACATCTAACACTCGTTCTCCTTCAGAAACTACGATGTTCCCACCGAGAGCCTTACTGCCATGCGGAGACGGATGAAAAATCAACGGATTCATTTGAATCTTAATTTTCTGATTTTTGATTTTGAAAGTTTCAAATGATTTCATTTCTTGATTATATCTAAAAAAGCGGGCTCGAACCAGAGACCGGCGCGCAACCCCGCGCCAAAAATTTATGTGAGCGTCTCTGGACTCGCCACGCCCTCGGGTGGCCACCCACGGGGTGAAACCAGAGACCTTTGTAACTTACCCTCCATAAATTTTTGAGCTGTGGGCTCGAGAGGATTTGAACCTCT
>PFOG01000116.1 GCA_002792395.1 Candidatus Portnoybacteria bacterium CG_4_10_14_0_2_um_filter_44_20
TTTTCCGGCCGAGAGGACGGTTCCGATCGGATACGGTCCAAATGGACCGATCTATGGAACCCAATCGGGTTTTCTCGTCGGCCCCTTTGGTCCGACACAACATTTTATCCCCACTGGCCCGGTTATCCCGCCAGCGGGCTACTATTGGAGGTGGTAAGACATGAAGAAACGATTGTTAGGTGCTTTATGCATTCTTCTTTTGCTGGGCGGCCTGATTGGTTGTGTGCCGCTACCGTACACCTATGGGTACAACCCGGGTGTCGGCATTTATCCCGCCACGCAGTTCGTGGCTGGGCCATTTGGCACGTACTATCGGGTGGACGGAGTGATCGTCGGCAACCCGATTTACGAGGGTCGGTTTATCCCCACCGGCCCCTATTGCTGGTAAAACCGCGCGAGAGAAACTCTCTCGCGCCCTATCTGTTGAGGGAGGGCAAAACGCTCTCCCTCTCATTCTAAAAATTTTAAAATCTTTTTTTGAAATTCTTAGCATGAGATATTCCATTAATACATCAAAAATCCGATTAAAACAAACTCTTTTGGGAGCCATTTTTTTAATATTATTTATGGCGCCGTCTTCTCCCGCTCATGCCAGTTTATTTGACAAACCAATCGATCTCGGCGCTTTGTCGTACGATTCGATTGTTAACGATGTAATGAAAAATCGTTGTCCTTTTAATGATCAAAAATCATACGATGACTACCGCAACGCGTGCGTTAATTCAAGCGACAACTGTTTGCCCATGACCCAATGGTTCAAGTCGGATACCGGTTTTGTGCCGATTGAGGGAGTCGTGGTTAGCAATAGCGCGGGCAATAAGTTTTATCCTCGCACGTGTTTTCAGGCTAATTTTCAAAATAATTCTACCGCCATCCCGGCGGTTCCGACTGTTGAGGGTGCGTCGACGGAAACACCCGAAGTTCAAGTCGTAACTGGAGCCAGCGATGTTTCTTTTTCCGTTACTGTGGCCGCCGTCGCAAGCGGGTCTAGCTTAGTTATTCTCTATTTAGTTTTGGTCAACCATGGTTGGTTTACAAGATTGTGGCTAAAAGGATATTTCTGTTACGCGCGATTTATGGAAAGATAAGATTTATTACGATCACCATATTAACAGCTGCTCCACCATAATAACGGAGCGGCTGTTTGCTTTTTTGTGGGTATGATATACTACAATATATGATTTACGATTTGATTATAGTCGGCGGCGGGCCAGCGGGCATTACTGCTGGCATTTATGCTGCGAGAAAAAAAATAAAAACGCTTCTTCTGGCCAAGCAATTGGGCGGGCAGCCAACCGAAGCGTGGCAGATCGAAAATTATCCCGGATTCGAATCGATTCTCGGCGTGGATTTAGCAAAAAAATTTGTTGATCATCTTAATAAGTTTAAAAACGACATCGAAATTAAGGGGGGTGAAACCGTATGCGCTGTCCAACCCCTCCGAGAACCGTTCTCGGAGAGTCCCCCCGAGAACGGTTCTCGGAGTAACGACGCGCTTTTTGAAGTTGCTACCGATAAAAACAAATATCAGACAAGAAGTATTATTATCGCTTCGGGTGTTTTGCCAAGGAAATTGGGGATTCCTGGCGAAGAGGAATTTAAAAACAGGGGCGTGGTATATTGCGCGACCTGCGACGCGCCGCTTTTCAAAAACAAGATTGTTTCGGTGGTTGGCGCCGGCAACTCTGGCCTAGACGCGGCTCTTCAGCTTACTAAATATGCCTCCAAAATTTATTTGTTTAATAAATATCCGGCTTTTGATAAAGCTGATAAAGAGTACATTAATGAGGTTGAGGCAGCCTCAACTGTTACAATCTTTAACGGCGCGCTGGTGAAAGAGATAAGGGGTGAGAAATTCGTTAGGTCGTTAGTCTGGGAAAATACGGAAACACATGAGATTCAGGAAGTTGAAACCGACGGCGTGTTCGTGGAAATCGGCTCAAGGCCGAGTTTGCAATTCGCTCGGGATTTGGTAGAATTTAATGAGAGAGGAGAAATTATTGTCGATTCGCAGAGTAATATGACTACTGTGCCAGGAATTTTTTCTGCCGGTGATGTGACCAACAATCTTCACAAACAAATTGTCATTGCTGCCGGCGAAGGAGCAAAAGCGGCACTAAGTGTTTATGAGTATTTAAGAAGTAAATAAGAAATTAATTTCCATTCCAAGGGATCGCTAAAGAATTAGCCTTGAAATTCCTAATTACCTAATTCACCTAATAAAATTTCTAATGCCTAATTCAAAAATTTATTTTAGCATTTAAATTTTTATTAGAAATTAGGTGAATTACCACCCTTCGGGTGGTTGCCCGTAGGGTGAGAAATTAGAAATTTCAAGGCTAATTCTCCGCACCGTTCGAAACGATAACAAAAAATGATCAAAGTCTATTCCACCCCCACTTGTCCCTATTGCGTGACCTTGAAAAACTTTCTTAAGGAAAGGGGTTTTGAATTCGAAGACATTGATGTTTCTCAAAGCCAGAAATTGTTGGATGAAATGGTCGAAAAATCCGGCCAAATGGGGGTGCCGGTTGTGGATATTAACGGAGAGATTATTATCGGCTTTGATAGGGAAAAAATTGTTAAATTGTTAGATATAAAAGAATAAATTGGCTAATCTAGCTATGGGTTATCGGTTACGACGGTATAAGAAAACGGTAAACGGTAGCTTGTGGTTCATGGGTGATTTTTATGCCTAAAATTGCAATAAATGGTTTTGGCCGAATTGGTCGGTTAACTTTTAAGCGAATATTAGATAACCACCAACAATTAAATGTGGCGGCAGTCAATGATCTAACTGATCCGCCGACCTTAGCGCATTTACTGAAATATGATTCGTCGTACGGGCAATATAACCACAATATTAATGCGGAGGAAGGCGGTTTGTCGGTTGATGGCAAAGGAATAAAAATCGTCGCGGAAAAAGATCCATCTAAATTACCATGGAAGGATATGGAAATTGATGTCGTTTTGGAGTGTACGGGATTATTTACTGAATACGAAGATGCCAAAAAGCATTTAGACGCGGGCGCTAAAAAAGTCATTCTTTCGGCTCCATCAAAAAGCTTGCAAATCCCGACTTATATTCTTGGTGTTAACGCGGAAAATTATGACCCGAAGAAAGACGATGTTATCTCGATGGCGTCTTGTACTACTAACGCCTTGGCTCCGGTTGTGAAAATATTGCACGATAATTTCACGGTGCTAAAAGGGTTTATGACCACGGCGCATTCTTATACCAACGACCAACGAATTCAGGATTTGCCTCATAAAGATTTACGAAGGGCGCGGGCTGCCGCAGTTAATATTATTCCCACCTCGACTGGTGCCGCTAAAACCATCGCTAAGGCTATCCCGGACCTGAAAGATAAATTGGATGGTATTTCCTGGCGCGTGCCGACCCCGACGGTTTCTATTGTCGAATTTACCGGTCTCGTTAAGAAAAAAACTACGGTCGAGCAAGTAAATGCGGTTTTGAAAGAAGCGGCGGAGACTAATCTGAAAGGAATTTTGGGTTATAGCGAGGAACCGCTGGTCTCCATGGACTACAAAGGCGATACCCACTCCGGCGTGGTTGACGCCCAACTGACTATGGTTAAAGACAATTTGGTTATGGTTAACATCTGGTATGACAATGAATGGGGTTACTCATGCAGATTGGCCGAGATGGCGGAATTTGTGGCGGAAAAATTATGAGAAACAAGGGCTTTACTCTTATAGAACTTTTGGTTGTCATCGCCATCATCGGACTTTTGGCTT
>PFOG01000057.1 GCA_002792395.1 Candidatus Portnoybacteria bacterium CG_4_10_14_0_2_um_filter_44_20
AGCGTTAAGAGAGAAAATTTGAACATATGATTTTCGGATTGAGCCCTGCCGGCGGGAGTTCTTTTGTAGGCACAAGATAACACACTATTTATCTTTTGGCAACCGTTTTGTCCGCGGTTTTTGTACGAACCAAGATAAACAAAAAAAGCCCCGGCCGTAAAGCAACGAGGCAATAATGATTTACTTTTTTATAATGCTGTTACGCTGGTGATAAATGACGGTTGAAATGACGGACAGAATCCAAAGAGCCAAGGCTTCAATTGCCCCCTCTGATGCTCCCGCGGGAATCGCAAGAGGAAGCAAGCCAGAACTCCAGAGCCGGACGATATTCCACCCCTCCATCCAAAGAAAACTTCCAACGACCAGCATAACATAAACTTCTCCCCAATGCCCCGCCATCCCTTCCTCAAGATTATGCCAACGGAACACCTCTTTCAAAACGACGTAACCCAAAAGGGTTACGCCCCAAAAGAAACACAGTTCATGCGGGAGATTGGGAAGCTGACAATGGAATTGCAGAAGCTGAAGACCAATGAAAATTGTCGTAAAAATTCCCAACAACCAATACAGCCAAACTTTATGCACCCTCTTCGGAAAATTATTCATTAACCCCATCTCCTTTTTTGACAGACTTTTTCAGAACCAAGGTTTTCAAAGAATCAACGTATCTAAAAATGGTTTATCACAAAATTAGAGAATAGTCAAACATCAAAAACCCTCTTTGACAGAGGGTCGAGGTCGAAGTTCTAGATTATCTACCCTACGCTTTTTCCAAATCGTGTGGGTGGCTTTCCTGAAGCGCGTTGGCTGTTATCTCAATAAATTTAGCATTTCGAGAAATATCAATTACTCTTTTGGCGTTTAAGTAACTCATGCCCGAGCGTAAGCCGGCCACCAGATATTCAATGACATCTTTCGCGCTACCCCGATATGGCACCAGCCCCTCCGTACCCTCCAGCATTAAATTGTCAAAAATTTTATCTTCATCGCTGGTATCCAACGAACGGCGGGAAACATTGGCGCCAAACGATGCCATGCCGCGGTAGAGCTTATACCGCTTGCCCTCTTTATTGGTGATTCTTCCCGGCGCTTCGTCAGTTCCGGCGAACAAATTTCCGATCATCACCGTTGACGCGCCGGCCGCCAAGGCCTTGGTTATATCCGCCGGTTTTCTAATTCCGCCATCGGCGATAATCGGGATTTTGTATTTTTGGGCGGCGCGGGCGCAATTTAAAACCGCGGTAAGCTGGGGAACGCCAGCGCCAGTTATCACCCGCGTAGTACAGGCCGACCCGGGCCCAACTCCAACTTTAATACCGTCAGCGCCGGCTCGAATCAAATCCTTAACCCCCGATTCCGTCGCCACATTACCGGCAATCACCTCCTGGCCAGCAAACTTCTTTTTTATAGCTTTTAACGCCTCGACAGCTAAAACACTATGCCCATGCGCAATGTCAATTATTAAAATATCGGCTTCGGCCTTGATCAGTCGCCACGCTCTTTCTAAATAATCATCCGCCACGCCAACTGCGGCGCCAACCAGCAATCTCCCCTTTTTGTCTTTTGCCGCGCGAGGATAGAGCGTGGTTTTTTGGATGTCTTTTGCGGCAATCAGTCCGCAAAGTTTTCCGGATTTATCAACCAACGGAAGCTTCTCGATTTTAAATTTCTTGAAAACCTCCTCGGCCTTAGAAAAAGCGATATCTTTCGTGGCGGTAATCAATTTTTCTCTTGGCGTCATTATCACCTTTATTTTTTTGCCTAAATTGTTTTCGAAAACTATATCGCGCTCGGTGGCCATTCCCACGAGATAGCCACTTTTATCAATTACCGGGAATCCGCTGACGCCGAATTTTTGCGATAATTCTTTATAATCAGCGATAGTCGATTCAGGACTTATGGTATAAGGAGTTTCGATAATATAGTTGGTGAATCTTTTAACCTTATCAACTTCTTCGGCCTGGCGGTCGATTGTCATAAACCGGTGGACAACACCAATGCCCCCAAGCCGCGCCATGGCAATAGCCATTCCCGATTCAGTGACAGTATCCATATTAGCCGAAATCAAAGGAATATTAAGCCGCAAATTTTTAGAAAGATTCGTCTCCAGACCAACGTCTCTTCGGGACTTTATGGAAGAAAACTTCGGCGCGAGCAAAACATCGTCATAGGAAAACCCTTTTTCGAAAACAGATTTTGTCATAGATGCATATATAAATATAATAATTTCCTTACCATAAGGTATTATATTCCAAAAACACAAATCAGTAAAACAAAATTCCCCTCAAAAACATGAAGGGAAATTTTTAAGAATATTATTTTCTTTCTTTTTTGTCGGCAATGGCTTTCTGGATTAAATTTTCCACGTAAGCCTCGATTTCATTTTCAGTCTCCCGAACTTTCTGAAACCAGATTTTGGGATCGCGTTCAACCGGATCTTGAAATTCATTGTGCTCGCTTATTTCTCTTAGCGCGTGGACAAGCCTTATCAGATCACGGTCCATGGCATCATAGAGCCTGTAAACTAGCGGGAAGTAGTGCGCGTAGGTGTGAAAGTGGACAACCATCATCGGAGTTAAATTATTAACTCTTGTTTGACTTTTATTGGCAGCCTTAATACAATTTTCTCTTTCAAGCAAATACTCGTTCAGGTTGATTTTCCCATCATGCAGTTGAGTCGCTAAGTCCGAAATTTGCGCGTGGCACAAGTTAATTGCTTCGGCAAATTTCAACCATATCTCCAGTCGTTCAAGAGCTTTATCCTTACTGTCATACCAGAATATTGAAGCCCCCGCACGACCAATAAAAACACTGGTTGATTCCTCAAAATGCAGAGGAAGGCGGCCCTGAACATGCCATATTTCATGAATTATCACCTCTACCATGCGAAAATATTCTGTTTGGAGAAATGCCGGGGTAACAAATTCACTACTGGCTATTCCATCCGGATGATACATCCAAACGTCGTACTCTTTTTCGGTTATATGCCTTTTATCAGCCAGCCACCTTTTTCGCTCGCCTCATCTTTACCGAATCGTTTGCTTAATGCGACCACTCGTTCTCCGTCTAACTGGGAAAATGGAAAAAGACCGTCTTTGCGATGATAAAAAATGCTGGTAAGCTTAATCCCCTCGTTAAACTTTGTGTAATTCCACATTAGTTTAAAACCCAGCTTTTCGTGAGCAAACACCTTTGCTTTTTTTATCCACCTTAAGCCTTCTTGTTCTTTGGGCGTAAGTTGATAATTCGTTACGCCGAATTCTTTCCGAATATCAGTTTCAGAATTTTTATCACCAACGGCGTTTTTCGCGGGCGTTTTGTCGCTTCTGATCGTCGTGACAACGCTATTATTCGATGGTTGCTGAACAATAGCGCAACCGATGGGCGAAATTGACAATAGGGCCACGAGTAACACTAGCAGAATCGATCCGAATCTATCTGTTTTCACCATTACGATGCCCCCATGGATGTTCTTCTCTAATATTTTAAAGGTGCCGCGATTTCGCATTTGAATCCGAAAATTTGATAGAATGGCA
>PFOG01000176.1 GCA_002792395.1 Candidatus Portnoybacteria bacterium CG_4_10_14_0_2_um_filter_44_20
GCTTACGAAGCGCCTGCTCTACCGACTGAACTACGCTGGCAAATTTGGGAGGGCAAGTTGAGCTATGGAGACAAAGGTGGGAGGACGAGCGTGAGCGGTTTCGCTCACAATAACTTAATAAAGGTCGAAGACAGCAGGCGTATCGTAAGTCCTGCCGAGACAATAAGTAGTTAGTTGGTTGATTAGTTAACCAATTAGTTAGTTTTTGTGCGCGGCGGGAGGCCGTATTTTTTTTATGCTTACGCGAGACCAAAAAGAAAAAACAATTTTAGAGGTGGGCGAGAAGATGGCCAAAATGAAGGCGCTGGTTTTGATCGATTATTCTGGGATGAAAGTTGGCAAGATGTCTGAATTAAGGAGAGAGCTTAAAAAAGCAGGCGCGGAGTTGAAGGTTTTTAAGCGGCGTTTAGTTGATCTGGCCCTGAAAAAGAGTGGCTTGAGTTTTGATGTTGCCCAAATAAAGGGGCAGCTTGCGTTGGTTTTTGGTTATGGAGATGAGGTCGGAGCGGCGAAGGCGGCGTACAAGTTTTCTGGAGGGAATAAAGTTTTTAAGATAATTTCTGGCATCGTTAGCGGGAAAAATCTTGACGCAGCGGCCGTTGTTGCCTTGGCTAAGCTTCCGACGAGGGAAGAGTTATTGGCCAGGCTTGTTGGCACCATGGCGGCGCCGATGTCCGGTATGGTTAATGTTCTGCAGGGAAATATGAGAGGTTTAGTTACCGTGCTTAGCAAAATTAACAAATAGAAAATTTGACTACCGCTTATTGACTACCGACTACCGCATAATTAAACAAGCGGTAAGCTGTAGTCCGTAGTCGGTTAGCAATAGATTATGGCTGAAGAAATAAAAAAAGAGGATGCCGCCAAAGAGGTGGAAGTTCCCAAAAAGTTTAAGGATCTAGTCAAGCAGATCGAAGAATTATCTGTTTTGGATCTGTCGGAATTGGTTAAGGTTCTCGAGGAAAAATTTGGCGTAAGCGCGGCTGCGCCGGTGATGGCGGTGGCGGCATCGGCTTCTGCCGAAGCAGCGGCGGAGAAGGAAGAAAAAACCTCCTTCGACGTACATTTGATCAGTGCCGGTGATCAAAAGATTAATGTTATTAAGGTGGTCAGAGAGGTGACAATCCTTGGCCTGAAAGAAGCCAAGGATTTAGTTGACGGCGCGCCAAAAATGGTCAAAGAAGGCGTAAAGAAAGAAGAGGCGGAAGAAATCAAGAAGAAGCTGGAGGCGGCAGGAGGAAAGGTCGAATTAAAATAATATTTCGAACTAGGTTTAAAAAACAAAACCCCGCGATTGCGCGGGGTTTTGTTTTGAATCAATGGCTGGCTAGTTGCGTTCCGGGAAACCGAGGGTACAGAGTTTTATTGTTTTAAATTGATTTCGTAAATTTTCTTATTGGCGGCGACAAAAAGCAGGCTCTCGTCGCTGCTGATCTCGATGTCGGTCATGTCGGTGAATTTCGGGCTGGTGTATTGCTTGATAAGCTCGCCCTTTTTGTCGATGACTATTACGCGTTGGCCCGTTGGGTCCATAAGATACAAATTATTTAGACCCCTGTCGGTTTTAATTCTGGTTACTGTTGATAAATTCGGAGATATCTTTAGTTGAAATGTTTCTTCCGGACGGCCGTTGTAGTATCTGATTAGGGTATTTTCCTGCTGATTAAGGATATAGATTGATCCGTCGGCGGCAAATGAGGCCGACGAAGGGGCTGATATCTTTTCCTTGAGCCAAGGTTGGCATTGGCCGAGATCAGGACATTTAATAATTTGCTGATTTTCGTAGTCGAGGATATAAAGGTTATTGCTATAGATAAGAAAATCTGCGATTTCACTTTGGTTGAATGGTGGTTTTAGTGATAAGGGAGAAATGTTTTTGCTGGAGAAGTCGTATTGATAGAAATTGTTTTCTGAGTCCATGAGAACTATCGTGTTTTCGTTGAGAAGCGCCGCGCCAGACCATTTTTTATCTGTTGGCATGCTTACTCCGATAAATTTTCCGTTCTCGGCATCCTTGATCGGCCTTAGATATAAGGTTAAATATAGGGTTGGGGATTGAAGGTCGACTGATAGCAGATTATCTTTGCTGATAGCAAGAAAAGAAGAAGAAAAATTTTCTTTTTCTTGGCCGGGGCTGGCAAAAATAGCCGGTTCTTCAATCAGGTTTATCTTTCTTATATTCCGCAGGTCGGCTTCAAATTTTTGCGAGTCATTTGTGATTTGGGCGACTTGTTTTTGATATTTTTGGCGCAGAAAATAGTTGGCGCCGCCGGCAATCAGAATAGCCAAGGATATGATTGCGGCAAGAGCGGGTTTGTGCGGAAAGTATTTTTGGCCCAAGGGCGGCGCCATTGTGCGGCGCGACGCTAAAACTGGCAGATTTTGCGGAATTTCTGTTTGTGTCGAGCCATTTTGATTTTGCCAGCCCCGTAAACGCGCCAGATGACTGATTCTGCGGAGCCAAGTTGCCGCGCTGGAAAGACGCGAAAGTTTTTCTATGGGTTTGAATAGCGGTGGCTGATTTTCTTTGACAGCAACATGAGGTTCGACAACGGAAAAGGGAATCGGTTTCGGTTCAGGCCTACTCGTGTTTTCTAAATGAAGAATTTCTTCTTTTTTATCAGAGATATCTTTCATAATAATCTTTTCGGGATGTTGTTTTTCGGTGGAAATGATTGGTGTCGGTTGGGGGGGCGGAGCAGACTCGCCTCGCTGAAGCACCGGCGAAGCGGGCAACTGGGCGGACGGCTGTTTTTCTTCCTTTTGTTCTTCGTCGCGTCTGGCAATGGGCATTATTTCAGCGGGCATTGTTTTTTCTTGCTGAACCTGGTTATCGGTGCGGCGCACCAGGCCTTTAATTTTTGAAAGAGAGCCCTTTGTTTTTAAGGCAAAACTTTTCAAAACCAAGGAAGCTTCAGAGGCGGCATTTTTAGAATTTTTTCTAAGGATGTCTATAATTTTATTCGGTTGTTTGATGTGTTGGAATTGGGCGGTTTGTTTTTGCGGCACGGAAATGATTATGGTCTCGGTGTCGGGGGAGGGCGTTTTTTCACCCGAAACAGCTTCAATAATAATTATTCCCTGGGAAGAGATGTTTTTTGTTTCCTGAAGAGTTTTTTCCAGCTGAACTACGTCTTTTCTTTCAAGGATTTGTTTGAGGCCTTTTTGGGAAATGTGCTGAAAGACATCGGCAGTAGTCAGAATAATCTGATCGCCCAGACAGATTTTTCCAGAGGCAATGCTTTGAAACGCTTTCTGCGGGGATATTTTTTCGTGGTCGGAAATTAGCTTTTTGCTCAAATCGGTCATCGCGGCGTCTCGCAAAAGCAAAATTTTTGCCTCGCCGACCTTGGTGAAGTAGAGATTATTGCCTGCCATCGCGATGCAGATAAAGCTTGTTTTATTAAGCCAACTGGAATCGTCGGTTTTTGTCAGATCAGCAAGTGTGGAGTTGGCTTTTTTCAGCCCTTCTCGCAGGCTGTTTGCCGGTTTTCTTTTTGGCTGGGAATAGTATTCTCTTTTAATAACGGCTGATAGGAGATTTAGTATGTGCGATGGCTCCGACGAATCGGATTCTATTCTTCCGGCAATATAAAGATTGCCCAAACCGATCTCTTCAACATTTTCGGGCTGATAACTAAAAGTTTCGCAAAAAATTTTTCCTTTTTCCGCGTCGTGTTCTTTGCCCTTGATAACGATTTCTTTTATTTTTGGCTGGATTTTTTTTTCCTCTGTCGGCATATTTGGTAATTGCGAGGTGGGTAAAATTTACCACCAGACATATTATCATTATACACCAAACTTGGCGAAGAGCTAAGGGGGGGGCGTTGATTTTTGGCGCTGGTATGCTATTTTGTAATAAGTAATTAAGCGTAGCTTGCGTGAGCGTCCCGCTCACAATAGCGAAGGAACAAAAGGATTGTTGAGGGCCATTAAAACGGAAAATCGTTTTGACTTTTGACTTTTGACTTTTGACTTTTTATCCATGCCTAACCAAATTTTAGAACAAATTTTTAATTCGTCAATCAAAGTCCGGCTTTTTAAGCTTTTTCTGCGTAATCCCGATTCTATGTATCGGGCGGAAGATGTCGCCTCGAAAATTCAGGCGAATAAGCGGGTTGTGAAGAAGCAAATAGAGGGGTTATACGAAATAGGCTTTTTTAAAAAGAAGACGATCAGAAAAGGATCGTCAAAAAAGACGGCAAAGCCAAATAGGAAAAAGAGCGGGGAGGGGGGGAAAGAAGCCGGCGCTTATTTTTACGTCAATCCTCGCTTCGATTTTTATGAAGAACTTCGGTCTTTGATTTTGAAGTCTCCTCCTGCCTCTTTAATCAAAATTTCTCAACAGATCGGCGAGCTGGGAAGAGTCAAGCTGGCAGTTCTGTCCGGCGTTTTTATTAATGCGGAAAACAGCCGCGTTGATCTTTTCGTTGTCGGCGACGCAATTAACAGAAGAAAGCTCAAACGGTTGGTTGGCGACCTTGAGGCCGAAGTCGGGAAGTCTATCAATTATTCGGTTCTGACGACCGATGATTTCAAATATCGCTATGGCATGTTTGATCGTTTTCTTCTGGATATTTTAGAGAGTCCGCATAAAAAAGTAATTAATAAATTGAAGATAGAGTAGAGCAGTTGTTTTAGATAACATATTGTTTGAGCAAGCGAAGCGTGTCGAGAACTTCTTGACGCCTTTGGGCGTATAGCTCAGTTGGCTTTCCATAAATTTGGGCTCGTAGCTCAGTTGGTTAGAGCATACGGTTCACATCCGTAAGGTCAGAGGTTCAAATCCTCTCGAGCCCACAGCTCAAAAATTTTGGAGGGCAAGTTACAAAGGTTGCTGG
>PFOG01000207.1:0-15691 GCA_002792395.1 Candidatus Portnoybacteria bacterium CG_4_10_14_0_2_um_filter_44_20
TCACAATTAAGCGTAGCTTGCGTGAGCGTTCCGCTCACAATTAAGCGTAGCTTGCGTGAGCGTTCCGCTCACAATAGGCTTATAGTCTTTTTTCCAGGACGACAAATTCCTCGCGCGAAACTTTCTGCGTAAGCTCATTTTTAATAAAAGCGATGTCGTCTTTCGTAATTGCCGCGTCGCCACCCATTACTTCCAATTTATTTTCGATTCCGTCGAAGCGTTGGTCGCGTTCCTCTAATTTCTCCGTATTGGCCACTACCTGTTCCGACAAAATTTTTATCCCATCATCGATACTTTCAGCAACTACGTCAAAGTGCCGCTTAATTTCTTGCGTGTGTTCCTTAAAAGTTTCTAAAATTTTCTTGATATCATCGCTAGCCATATATTCGTATTTTAGCAAACGTAACCCTGCTGTCAACAAGCGTATCCCGGCTTAAAACTAAACCAAAAAATTATTTGAGCTTACCTCCTCCGTCTCGCCCGCGCCGTCAGCGAGTTGTATGATTTAATTATTTCTTGCGTTTGCCGCGAGATACCCTGATAAGTCCCGAACACGGAACAATTTCTATCCCTCGTTTTTCGAGTTCGTCTAAAAATAAATTTATGCCGATAGAATCCGACTGTGTGTCTCCGCAAATAATGACATTAACGTGATGCGCCTCGGCTTCCTTGCGCCATTCTTCGCGCATGTGCATGCCAACAATCGTGCCAATGCCGGCTTTTGAGACATATTCATACATTTCTTTCGCGCCGTTGGTGCCGCCGGTTATTTCTGTCAGGGCGATTTTTCCGGCGCGCGCCTCTTTGTGGCCGACGAAAATTCTCGGTCCGGCTTTATATTTGGAAGCCTCCTTATATTCGCTGACCTCTTTCAAAGATTCAAGAACCTCACCAACGGTTTCAGGCTGGTCTTTCTTAATTTTTTGGTCCAGAAATTTTGCCACCAAATTATCCAACGGCGTATGCAAACAAATTAGGGGCAACTCCAGCAATTTCGCGGCATGAACGGATCGGTCGAAGTTGGCAGACGACGGCACCATTCTAAAAATTTCCGATATTCGCGGGCGCATGACCGATTCGGCGATATTGATCGGCACCCCATGCTGGTGCCAAACCTCAGCCTGAAGATGCATTACGTCGGACAAATCGGCCAAAGCGTGGCCAAGCGGATGATGAGACATCACCAAATCAATCTTCTGGCCGGAATCACTAAGATATTTCGCAATCATCAATTCCGCCGGCTCGATTTCAACGCCCACCATCATCCTTTTCACTTTTTTGTTCGGGTCTCCGCAAAGAATGCGCGAATCGGAGTAGGGATTGGACATCTTCTCCTTATCATATTCTTTCTTTTTCTCGGGAGATAATTTTTGATAACTCTCTTTTTCTTTCTTTAGTTGTTTCAAAACAAAATCTTTCCCGCGTAAATCGGACTCAATCCCCATTTTTATGGCTAAATCGTAGATTTCCCCTATGGTCATCGTTTGATCAAATATCAGTTAGATTACTTTCGAAAAATCAGCGATTTCATTCGCCATCACCCTAACAGCGCCCAATAGAATAATTCTGTTTTCTTTCACTTTTTTATTCTTTGCCATCACCAAGACCTTATCAAAAAACTTATGGATAAACGGCGCCACAACCATTAGGGCGTTAAGCGCCCCTTCGAAATCGCGCTGCTTAATTTTTTTCTCAAAAACTTTTTGCGTTTCCGTTATTATCTTGTACAAATCCTTTTCCGCCGGCTCTTGTAAAAATTTGGGGCCAACCGTCTTTTTGGAAGTCTTTTTACCTAGAATATTATTAATTCGCTTCATGGCCGACTTAAGAAGTTCTAACTCCGCCCTTCCTTGCGCTTTCTCCAAAGCTTCAATCCGTTTTTTGACCGAAAGCAAATCATTAAACCCCAACGAAAGAACGGCGCCAATAATAGGCTTGCTGACCTTTTTTGATTCCAAAAAATTTTCTGCGCGGCCGCTAAAAAATTCCACCAAGTCTTTATCAATTTTCTTTTTCTCTTTATCAGATTTTTTGTAAAGTGTCGCCGCTTTGTCTATCAAATTTTTCAGAGAGACAGGAAATTCCGCCTGCCAAATAATCTGTAAAACGCCAAGGGCCTGCCGCCTTAATGCATAAGGGTCTTCGGTGGCCGTCGGCGCAAGGCCGAGGCTGAAATATCCAACCAAACTATCGATCTTGTCGGCAAGACTAACAATCGCGCCTTCTTTAGTCGTCGGTAAGCCGTCTCCGGAAAAACGCGGCAAATATTGTTCGGCGATTGCCAACGCAACCGTTTCCTTTTCGCCTGAAAGCTTGGCGTAATATTTACCCATCACGCCCTGAAGTTCCGGAAACTCGCCAACCATTTCAGTGAGCAAATCAGCCTTAGCCAACAACGCGGCGTGAGCGGCGTTACTTTTAACCTTTGGATCGACAACAGAAGCAACAAATTCCGACAGTCTCGCCAGGCGCTGCGCTTTCTCGTGCATGGACCCTAATTTTTCCTGAAAAGTAACCTTTCTCAGGCCTTCAACACGCTTCGCCAAAGCAACTTTTTTATCCGCCTCAAAAAGAAATTGGGCATCATTCAGCCGGGCAGCCAGAACCTTTTCGTTGCCTTTAATAATAATCTCCGGCTCGTCAACCTTCATGTTGGAAATTGTTATAAAATGGGGCAGGAGACAAGGAAGGGGATTTTCTTTGTCGTTCACAAGACTAAAATATTTCTGCTGTTGGCGCATAGCGATTATCAAAACCTCTTTCGGCAAAAGGAGGAAATCTTTCTTGAATGAACCCAAAAGAACCGTTGGGTACTCCACTAACCAGGTTACTGTTTCCAATAATTTTTCGTCTGGCAAAACTTTTCCGCCGACTTTAGCGGCCGCTGCTTCTATTTCATTTTTTATCGAATTTTTTCTTTCCTTTTGGTCAAGGATCACAAATCGGTTTTTCAGCTCTTGTTGGTATTGCTCGAAATTCTTGACGATAAATTGGCTTGGACCTAAGAATCGGTGTCCGTAAGAAAAATCGCCGGACTTCAAACCGTCTATCTCAAAATCGATTACCTCTCCGCCAAAAACCGCGGTCATCCAGCGGATAGGCCGGGCAAAACGCAAATTGCCATCACCCCAGCGCATTGATTTGGGAAAAGAAATTCCCGCGATGATCTTAGGCAAGATCTTTTGCAGTTCCGCCGTCGCGCCCACCGAAGAAAATTCGATCTCCGGCAACAGCAAAACCATCCTTCTCGGCGTCCCGTAGGTTTTCGGTGAAACAAATTTAAAATCGGCGTCAGTCAGATATTTCTGCGCCATTTCCTTGATCTGGCTTAAGGCCGGCCCCATATATCCGGCCGGGATTTCTTCAGTTCCAATTTCAAATAATAGTTCTTTAGGCATTATATAGTTTTGTCATCCTGAACGAAGCGTAGCGAAGTGAAGGATCTCATCACCGCTATCCTTCTAATAAATCTCCGAATTCAGGATTTTTGCTTTTGATAAGTTCTGTTTTCTTTTTTCTCGTCCACCCCTTAATTCTTTTTTCCGCCAAAATAGCCTCTTGCACATTATTAAACGATTCGTAATAAATTAATTTGTTGATGTTGTACTTTTTAGTAAAACCTTCGACTAGTTTATTCTTGTGTTGATACATTCTCCCGTGCAAATTATTAGTGACACCAGTGTAAAGTACTGTGTTCCATTTATTGGTTGCTATGTAAACAAAATATTGTTTTTGCATGTGCGCTTTTTATGAGATTCTTCGCTCCGCTCAGAATGACAACAAGAAGGTTATTTAGCACTCTTACTTTTCTTCCACGCTCGCCCTAAAGGCAAGAGCAGCACCCCGAACCATATTCCTGAACGCATGACCCACCATAGAAAGCCTTCCATGCTTCGTTTCAAACGACCCGGCCGTCAAGTAAATCGCCACTTATATTATCCAGAAGGCCTTTGAGCTCGCTAGCTAGCCTAAGACTCGATTTATCCAAAACATCGTCAGCCTCTTCAAATAATTCATCAAGTTTTTCTCTCATCCCGCCTATTTTAGAGGAAGTCAAAACGTCCTGAAGCTCGGGCTGATCCCAATGCCGAGGACCAACTAGTTCCGAATCAAAGACGTCAAAATACGCTACTTCCTTTTTATGAAATTCTTTTCTTTTGTCGCCTCTAAAAGTTCTTTTGCTTGTTCGGGATCTTTTTTCTCTAACGACCACAATAGATTCAAATTTAAAGTTGCTTTGGTCGACTTTTCTTCGCCATCAACCAATATATTGCCCCTTTCTTCTCCCTCAAGACGTCTTTGCAATTCGCTGGATATATCAACTGCTGATATTTTTAGAAGATCATCTGATAAGAGATCTAAACGGGGAATTTCCCTTACGTTTTTTAGTTTTTCTGAAAACTCTGCCATGCTTTTAATCACTTTCCTTATACGACTTCGTCGATTTCGGAAGGATTAACTTTTAAACTTACTTCAGCGCCTTAACTTTATCCATTAGTGGAAAACCCATTTGTTCTCTTTGCGCCACATAAGCAGCCGCTACGCCCTTGGCCAAATTCCTGACCCGACCCATGTATCGCTGCCGTTCGGTCACGCTGATGACTCCCCGCGCGTTCAACAAGTTAAAAAGATGCGAGCACTTCAAACAATGGTCATAGGCCGGCAGAACCAGATCCTTTTTTATCAGCCGCAAACCTTCTTTTTCGTGCATCTCAAATAGCTTAAACAGCATGTCAGCATCCGATTCCTCGAAATTATAAACCGACCACTCTTCTTCTCCTCGGTGGTGGATATCGCCGTATTTTATTTCATCATTCCAGTCCAAATCATAAACGCTGTCTTTTTCCTGAAGATACATGGCGATTCTCTCCAGGCCATAAGTAATTTCGCCAGCCACCGGCTTAACGTCAAGACCGCCCGCCTGCTGAAAATAGGTAAATTGGGTTATTTCCATTCCATCCAGCCAGATTTCCCAACCCAAGCCCCAAGCGCCTAGAGTCGGCGATTCCCAGTCGTCTTCGACAAAACGAATATCATGCTTTTTTAAATCCAAGCCCAAAACCGCCAAGCTATCCAGATAAATTTGCTGAATATTATCCGGCGAGGGTTTTAGAATAACCTGGTATTGATAATAATGCTGCAAACGATTTGGGTTTTTGCCATAACGCCCATCGGTTGGCCGGCGCGTCGGCTCGACATAAGCAACGTTGTAGGGCTCGGGCCCCAAAACGCGCAAAAAAGTCGCCGGATTGGAAGTCCCGGCCCCGACCTCTAAATCATAAGGTTGCTGAATCACGCACCCTCTCTTTCCCCAAAATTCATCAAGTTTTAGAATAATATCTTGGAAATTCATGAATGCTCGCATACCGCTAACCGACCACAGTCTACGGCAAGCGAATGAGCCGTAGTCGGTAAGCGGTAATCGGTAGACTATTCTAATATACTCGTTTTCGCTTTTTGGGTCAACAAAAAACACCCCACAGACGAGGTATTTTTCGGGAGGACGCGCCCTTCGACCATCGCCACGGCCAGACCGATGAGACCAATCCGTAAACGGCTCACTGGGAAATCCCATTGAGCCGTTTAGGTTTTTATATCTGCGTTTGCTCCCGCCGCCCTTATCCTCGTTTCGCGCTCCTTTTTTGCCTGCCTACTGCGTCACCCTTCCCTTGTCCCAGGTTATCGTCGAATCATCCGGCAAATCAGAACCAATTTGCGCGTCCGTAGTTCTTAAGTCAACTCCGGTAAAAGAATCTTTGCCGGTGATAAGAGATTGATTAATAAGATTCGCCACTTGATTAATCTGCGGAGCTGAGGGAGTCAGGCCAACCTGAAATGCCACATATTTGGCCGGCGACAGGACGCCGGTTGCGGCCGGTAGGGTACCGATGTCCCAAACCACCCGCCGGTTCAAATTATCATATTGAAAATTTGTCGAGGCAGGCTTAAATTTATTCAACCACTCCACATAAGAAGGAAGTATCGCTTCCACGCGCACGCCTTCGACATTATTAGAAGGATTGGTTACACACCAATAAATGGTATAGGATGTGGTCTCTCCGACTTTCGGCGGGATCGGACCGTCGTTGGGCAAAAAGGCATCCTGATAATATCCCCGGGCATCCAGCCCCAACTTGCTATTAACCTTGATAGTAAGCTCAGCGGTATCCTGAACCTGCTGGTCAAGCAATGCGAGCGGAATATTAACAGAGCCACTATTAACAACATCGTAAATTACGAAATTCTTATCGCCGTAAGCCTTAACAGGCATAGCATCTTTTAATTTTACAGAGAATTTCAATTCGCCCTGGTAGCCGGCGCCGACGGCAGCTAACTCCGGCGTATTGGTCTGGTCCCACGTTATGCTATTGCCCGCACTTTCAAACGACCCCCTTTCGCCCAATTGCAAAGTGGTGAAATCCAAAGCTTCTGTGTTGAACTTTAAGACTATTTTCACCGATGGGATGCTCAAGGTGCTGTTATTCTGATATTTGATGGAGTATTTCAGATCTTCACCCGAGTTGGCAGTGTATTCGCTAACACCATTAACGGTCTGCTCAAGCGACAAAACCGGCAATGAGATTTGCGCCGACTTTACAGCATCGGCATAAGCGATGAATCCCTTGTCTTTTATGACACCCAAATATCCATGGAACAATTTTGCGTCTCTGCGCTCGCCCTCAATAGTCCCGGTAATCAAAATTTTTCCCTCTTGTTTGCTGTCGAGCTTGCCTATTTCCCAAACATTTTCCTGGGGTTGAGGATAAGACGAAGAAACTTTAAACCCGTCTGGGTATTCGACTTTAACAAACAGATTATCAAAGGAAAACTCACTGTCATTAAGATATTTCAACGACACAGTGATTTGTTGTCCATTGGAGACCCGCTGCGGCATATCAAACGTTAAAACCAAGGGAACGGAAATTATCCTACTGCCAAAGGTTGAGACATTCTCAAAACGCGCGCTCGTCTTGACTGGCTGATAGCTTAATTTTGCCAACAACTGCTTCTGGCTGTTCTTCAGGCCAATAATCTTGCCCCCAAACTCAATCACTTTTTCCTGTCCGGCGGCCAAAGTGCCAATCGAAATTTGCTCAATAAGTTGACCGCTGTCCGGTATGCTGTCCTCCGGCCAGTTTAAAACCAATTGGACATCGTTCAGGTCAATCTTGGTGCTATTTTTACAATTTACCCGATAAATTACTGCTTCACCGCTCGCCACTCCGTCCGGTCCGCTGATAGTCAGCGCCACCCAATTTTGATCAAAAGAACTCTGAGCATACAAATAGACAGAGACCATCACGCCCGCCACGATTAGAAACAAAACGATGCCACCAACCCAAAAATGCTTAGCAGACAGAGGGGGACGAAAAAAGTCACGAATACCGCGGTACCACTTTTTCTTTTCCGCACCCTCTGGCCCCTGCGGACTTTCCAAGACACTCTTTCTTTCGCCGGGCAGAAAAGTCGTCGGAGCGGTTGGGCGATCGCTAAATTCCGCTCCCGGCTTATATAATTGTCTGCGAATGTCGTCTAATGGCATGTTTTAAAATTTCGCAAAATTTTTCCCCCCTTCTTCTTCGTCAGAGAAAGAAAGAAAAATCCCGCGCTTGGATACATAAACAATCTTATTAAATTATACTTCTGGAGATTATCTAAATAATGCTTGTTCCGCTCGTTTAAATTATACCACACGCAAGCCCCTGGCGCCACGGTACTAAAAACAAAAGCGTCGCAATAAAAAACGGCTGCTTTATGAAAACAGCCGTAAAGATCATCAATTCAACCTGATCGATTATTATGCCTTTTGTTAAAGGAGATTCTCCGGATTTAACACTTCCAGTTCCGGAAGAACAAAGCGACCATCCTTACGGACCAGACGTTCGTCGAAATAGATTTCGCCGCCGCCGTATTCCGGCGTTTGGATGCAAACCATATCCCAATGGATCTGGGAATCGTTTCCATTCGGTGCATCATCATAACACTGACCAGGCGTGAAATGAAACGAGCCGGCAATTTTTTCGTCAAAAAGGATATTGAGCATCGGCTTGTTAATGAGAGGATTGACGCCGATGGCGAATTCACCGACATAGCGTGCGCCTTCGTCGCGATCCAGAATTTCATTCAGCTCTTTTTCAGTGCCCTGCTCGCAGGTCACTTTTTGGATTTGCCCGTTAAGGAAGTGCAGATGAATGCCGCCGAAACGCTTTGACTCGTAGATCGTGGGCGCGGTGAAATAAATCGAGCCGTTCACCGAATCACGCACCGGAGCGGCAAAAATCTCTCCATCCGGTACGTTATACCTGCCGTCGCACTTGATGGCCGGGATGCCCTTGATAGAAAAAGTAAGATTTGTTCGCTGTCCGCAAATATGCACCTTGTCAGTCTTATTCATTAATGCCACAAGCGAATCCATTGCTCGCGACATCTTAGCGTAGTCCAAAAGGCAGACGTTATAAAAAAAGTCTTCAAAGGCCTCGCTGGACATTTCGGCCGCCTGTGCCATAGCCGGCGTCGGGTATCGCAATATGCACCATTTGGTATGCTTAACGCGATGGTCGAGCGAAGGTTTGCCGATCTTGCTGGCGCGCCTCATGTTTTCGCTCGGGATGCCAATGGTCTCAAACTGGTTTTCAGGAGCGGTAAAGCCGATAAAAGCTTGCATCTCCTTAATTTTTTCCAGACCAAGCTTTTCTTCCAGCTCCAGTTGTTCGGCCGTCACCCTCATCATCAAAGCCCGCACAATCCTGACATCGGCAAGTTCACAAAAAGGTAAGCCGCCGGCTTCATAGGCCGCCTCGACAAGAGCTTCAGCCAGTGGAAAGGCGCCTGCGTTGGCCGCCCTGATCAAAACTTTTTCTCCCGGCTTCAGGCCGACTGAATAACCAATAAGGTTTTTTGCCAATTGACGCACTCTCGGATCCATCTTCCCCTCTCCCTTATTCTTTCTTTTTAGAATTTTTAAATTTCAAGGTCCGTAAAATTTGTTTTGATTATCATTGTATATAAATTAGTAAAGATTGTCAAACGCCAAGGCTAAAAATCTGTAGGACTCTATCTTTTGTCCGCACAAACCTTGGATGAAATTCAGTCGAGCTAACGAAGCTGAATCAGCCGGATGGCCAAGAAAAGTAAGCAAACAATCTTCAAATTTTTCTGCAAGTTTTTTAATCACCCCCTCTTCGCGCTTCTTCTCTTCCATGAAATAAAACGACTTAGAAATCAAATCCCAGATTTGTTCATCCTTTTCCGGCGCGACAATCAGCTTGTCTAAAAGTTCTGATAAATAATGAATAACTGTAAGCGCCAGCAAATCAGTCCGCAAATTTGGAAACCCATTAATGATTGTCGCGCCCGCCACCGCATCAATATTCTTGCCGTAGGCAAGCGTTAAATGAACGTGGTTGAAGAGTTCAAGCGTCTCTTTCAATTTGGCTTCCTTTTTTCGCAGGCTTTTCGCCTTAACCAAAATTTTTCCATGTTCTTTAGTGTAAACAACCAACATTCTGTCAAATTCGCCAACATTAAAACGCCTGATAATAATTCCTTCAGTTTTATGGAGAGGTGTCTTCATAACCTTCGTAAAACAAACGCATATTTGCTGCCGAGGTCGTTCCTCGGCAGATCGCCAGAATTCGGCAGAATTGTCTTACTCGCTCGTGATTCCGTCGAAATGCTCGTCATCGGCTACCGCCTCTTCCTTGGTCTCGTGGATAACACCATCCCGATGCTCCGGGGGAGAATAAAGAGTATAAAGTTTCATTTGGTTGGTGTCGGAACCGTTGATAATATTGTGCTTGGTGCCAGCCGGTATAATAACAGCATAACCATCCCCAAGCACATGTTCAACTCCATCTAAAACCGCCTTGCCCTCGCCTTTTTCGACGCGAATGAATTGGTCCAATTCGTGGACTTCTTCGCCAATATCTTGATTGGGTTCGAGACTCATCAAAACCAACTGGCTGTTTTCGGCAGTATAAAGCACCTGCCGGAATTTATTGTTTTCCGCGGTAGCTTTTTCTAGGTCGATAACATATCCGTTCATATTTTTTCGCTATCCGTCGCCCGAGATGAAGTAAAAATGTTTTACCGACACCCAAGACGACAGGTAGCCAATTCTTGTTTTCTTTTTGATTTCTGGAGATCGGTTCTCCTGAGGAGAACCGTTCTCCCCGCGATTTATCCCCGCATTTGCCGCCCGAAACGCAATGAAAAATATTCACTACGCTCAAGACGACAAATAAGTATTTACTTTTTGACCCCCTTGCCCTTATTTTTTATTTTCCATGGCACTTTTTAGCCTTCACGACGCAGTCGTGGGAGTCAGCAATTCGAACAGAAGCATTAGCGCCGCAAATTACTTATCTTTTTTTATTCTCCAAATTCCAACCCCGATCTTTCCGCCGCCTAAATCGATCTCTTTTTCCAAATCAAATTTCACGCCCTCTTTGTAACTTTCCAAGCCTTTCGCGCGCGTTTCTTTTTTGATGTAATCCGCCCATTTCTTTAAAATTTCGTATAATCCGGCGTCGGTCAATTGACAGGCAATATTGATGATATCGCTCGGCACTAATCCAGCGTCTTTGCGCATATTCTGGATCTGTCGGACAAGTTCCCGCGCCATTCCCTCTTCTTTCAATTCCGGCGTAATTTCAGTATCAAGCTCCGTTTCGCTTTTGATGTTTTTGTCAAAAACAACACTCTTCACATTCAATTCGTCTTTCATCAGCTCCAGCAATTCTTTTTCTCTTCCTAAATCATAAATCTTTCCGCCATCGGCGGATCCGCCTGGGGCGGAAAATCGTAATTCTTTTAAGGGTTGTCTGATTTTAATCTTCGCTTCCATTCTCAAGGCCAATCCTTTCGCCGCAATTTCCCGGGCCGATTTCATCTGCTCTTCCAGCTTCTTATCTATCAGCCTTTTGTCCGGCTTAGGAAAATCGCACAAATGCACCGATTCGCGTTTCGCCGTAGTCCGTAGTCCGTAGTCCGTAGTCAATGTTCGATAAATCTCCTCGCCGGTAAACGGCGCGAATGGCGCCATTAATTTTGATAGCTCCAAAAGCACGGCATACAATGTCTGCGACGCCTCGTCTTTCTCTTTCAAACTTTTCGGCTGCTGGAACCTTCCTCGCGAACGACGAATATACCAATTTGACAAATCGTCGATAAAGTCTTCGACTAAGCGGGCGGCGGAAACAATATCATATTTTTCCAGATTGCCAACAACCTGTTCGTTCAAATGATTGAACCGGGATGCAATCCATTTGTCCAACAGATTTTTCGCGGTAAATTTCCCGCGGGGCCTGCCCGCATTGCTACGCCCGCCAGACATGCTGACACAAGTCATGCGGGCTGGCAAAGCGTTGCAGGCGGGTCTGAATTTCTTATCAGCGTAGGTCTGGAAGAAAACCAATGAATTATAAAGAGTACCGAAAACTTTCCGATTTTTGTCCTGCAAGTCTTTGACATCAAACTTTTTCGGGTCGCCGGCGGAATTAACGGTGTAGAAATACCAGCGAACCGTGTCCGCCCCGAATTTCTCGCACACCTCCCACGGATCAACCACATTCCCCTTGGACTTCGACATCTTCTTGCCCTGCGTATCCAAAACGTGGCCGAGGCAAACGACATTTTTATAGGGCGCGCCGTCTTTTATGACCCCGCAAAATTCCATTAGCGTCGCTGTGGCCAAAAGCGTGTAAAACCAGCCGCGCGTCTGATCGATTGCCTCCGCGATGTAATCGGCCGGATAATGGTCTTTAAATTCTTTTTCGCTTCCCCTGCGATTCGGGTAGCCCCACTGCGAAAAAGGCATTGTTCCGGAATCAAGCCAGACATCCAAAACATCCTTTTCGCGCATCATTTCGCCGCCGCATTGGCATTGCAGTTTGATTTTGTCGATGTATGGTCGGTGCAGATCCAGAACGAAATTCCCGTCGTGCGGCAAAGAAACGAAGTCCAACTCGCGGCATTGGCCGGTTCCGATAAAATCCTTTTTGTTTTCGTTTAATTTCGCCGCCTCTTCGTCAATCAACCCCTTGGCGCCAGTTGTCATCATCCAGGCGGTATATTCATGGCAAACAATCAAAATATTTTTCCCTTGATATCGGCTATCAATTTCTTCCAAAAAATTCATCACCCGTTGTTTAAGCTGGATTAGATTCTCTCCCTCCGGCGGGATTTTGGAAAATTTTTCGAGCTGCGAAGAAAAATAATTGTGGTACTTTTCTGGGCTTCCGCCGTCAAAAATGCCGGTATTGATTTCTCTTATCCGCTTGTCAAAAACGATTTTCTTCTTGTCAAGCCCGATAGTTTCAGCAACCAGTTCAGCGGTTTGCCGAGCCCTTAAAAAATCTGATGAAAAAATCAAATCAACTTTTTTATTCTTCAATTTTTTTGCCGTCAGAAACGCTTCTTTTTTGCCTTTCTCAGTTAACGGAGAATGATTGGTTTTAATATTGCTAACGATTCTATTCTTAAGATTGCTCTCTGCCTGGCCATGGCGCATCACAAAATACTTATTATCCGACTTTAAGGTTTTCTTTTCCAGTTCGTCAAGCGAGCCGACCAATTCCTGTCTCCCGCACTTCTGACATTTAAAAACCGGCAGGGGTGTGCCCCAAAAACGTTCACGAGAGATAGCCCAATCTTTCGCTTCCTTAATAAATTCGCCGAAGCGGCCTTCTTTAATATAAGCCGGCTCCCAATTGATTTTTTTATTGTTAGCCACCAGCCTCTGCCGAATATTCTCCATCTTTATAAACCAAGACTCTTTGGCATAGTAGAGAAGCGGGCTGTCGCAACGCCAGCAAAAAGGATATTCGTGTTCGTAAATTTTTTCCGCGAAAAGCAAATTTCTGTTTTTTAGATTTTCGATAATATCTTTGTCCGCCTCTTTAACAAATTTACCCTCGCCCGGAATTCCAAGACCTGACATAACAATACCGTCCGGACCAACCGTATGGATGACCGGCAAGCTCTCCTTTTGACCGACTTCCGCATCATCCACTCCATAAGCCGGCGCGATATGGACAATCCCCGTCCCTTCGTCGGTCGAAACAAAATCAGCGGCAACAACCCTTAAGTCAGTTTCTTTTTGATTGGGATTTTTGAAAAGCGGCTCATATTTTTTTCCGATTAACTCGCTTCCTTTAAACTCGTCTACTATTGTCAACCCCAGACCCAAAAAGAAAAATTCATTTTCTCGGATTTCTTGCTTTAAAATATTTTTTGCAAGAATCACAAATTCCTCTGGCTGGTTTGGCATGTTTTCAACCATACGAGAGGCCCGTCGCGAAACATTCACTTTTGCATAATCGACATCAGGATTTATCGCCAACGCCGCGTTCGCGGGTAGCGTCCAGGGTGTCGTTGTCCAAACAAGAAAATAAGTATCTTTCTCGCCCTTAACCGGAAATTTTACGTAAATTGAATTCTCTTTGACAATTTTGTAGCCTTGCGCCACTTCATGGCTCGACAAGGTAGTAACACAGCGCGGGCAATGTGGAACAACTTTAAAACCTTTATAAATCAGTTTTTTATCCCAGATTTTTTTAAGAATAGACCAAACGCTTTCAATATAATAATTCTCGTAAGTAATATAGGGATTTTTTATGTCCAGCCAAAAACCAATCCGTTCCGTCAGCTTTTCCCACTCATCTTTATATCGCCAGACGCTTTCCTTGCATTTTTGGTTAAATTTCTCAATGCCATATTCTTCAATTTCTTTTTTGTTCTTTAATCCCAATTCTTTTTCCACCTGCAGCTCAACCGGCAGGCCGTGCATGTCCCAACCGGCTTTGCGATCGACGAAAAAGCCGCGCATGGTTTTATAACGCAGGATAACATCTTTGAAGCTCCGCGCCTCAACATGGTGTATACCCGGCCGGCCATTGGCCGTCGGCGGCCCCTCAAAAAAAACAAAATTCTTCTTGCCTTTGTTCTTTCGCAAGCTCTTCTCAAAAATATTTTTCTCTTTCCAGAATTCTAAAATTTTTTGCTCGATCTCTGAAAAATTCATATGCTATTTTTCTGTCATTCCCGCTTTTCGCCCTTCGGGTGACCACCCGTAGGTGTGGCGCGGGAATGACAACAGGGTGTTTTATATAATTATTCAAACTTATGTTAAAATCATAGCCGAAATTAACGCTGGCGTCAAAAAAAATGGTAAAATAAAATAGATCATGAAAACGACATTTAAACAATTTTTCAATATCCAGACAACGCTGAAAATCTTCGTGGTAATTTTAATCTTGTTTTCTTATGCCTCCATTCTTTGCCACAAGATCAACCTGCCAACCGATGATTTGGGCCGGCATTTAACTAACGGGGAAATCATCTGGCAGACCAAAAGCGTCGCGCAAACTAATTTATATTCGTATACCGAGCCGGATTTTGAATCCGCTAACCATCACTGGCTTTCCGGCGTGGTCTTTTATCTTCTTTTCAAAATTATCGGCTTTAGCGGACTGGTTATTTTCAAAATAATTTTATTGCTCGCCGTTTTTTCGCTTGTTCTCTTTATTTCCATCCGGCGGGGAAATTTCTGGATCGCCTCCCTGGCTTCAATTCCCGCAATTTATATTCTAAGTGAGCGAACAGATCTCCGGCCGGAAATTTTCAGCTATTTTTTTACCGCCCTATTTTTATTCTTTTTATATGACCTTGAAGAAAATCCCGCCAAGAACAGAATTTTCTGGCTTATCCCCCTACAGCTTCTCTGGGCCAATCTTCATATTTATTTTTTTATCGGCATTGCCATGACGGCCGGCTTTTTGCTGGAAAAAATTATCACTCACCGAAAAGCCCTCAAGAACAACCCGTTGATAAAAAAGCTATCTTTCCTATTCCTCTCGCTGATAGCAATTTCTTTAATTAACCCCTACGGAATAAAACTATTGCTCTATCCCTTAAATATCTTCAAAAACTACGGCTATGATATTGTCGAGAACAAATCTCCGTTTTTCCTGCAACATTTAATGCACAATCCCGCCATTTCGGCGTTTAAAATAGCCGTTGCCCTTCTAATAATCAGTTTTTTCTTCAGCTTCAGGCAATGGCTCGTTTTCCGGCCCATTTTCCTTTTTTTAGCCTCCCTGTCGACAACAATCGCCGGCTTTTTAATGATTAGAAATTTTCCGTTTTTTGCCTTAATATTCTTGCCCGCCATATCAATCAACCTTAAAAATGCCGCGGAAAGAATAAAAATTGAAGTTGAAATTATCAACGAAAGAGTTTCTTCGGTTTTAAAAATTGCCCTGCCCTGCATTTTGACGGGAGTAATTATTTTAATTTTTTCCCACTATTTAAACGAGGCTTTCTTCAAAAACAAAGAAAAAGGAGTCGGTCTGACTTTCCAAAGCAACGCTTCGGCGGAGTTTTTAATCAAGGAAAATCTCAAGGGACCGATTTTTAACAATTATGATATCGGTAGCTACCTAATCTATCATTTATATCCAAAAGAAAAAGTTTTTGTCGACAACCGGCCCGAAGCGTATCCGAAAGACTTTTTTGACTACACATATCTGCCGATGCAAATGAACGAAGAAACATGGCAAAAAATTGATAAAAAATATAATTTCAATATAATATACTTCACCCAGCAGGAAGGAACATGGTGGGGCCAGTCTTTTTTAAGACAACGACTGCGGAATGATGGCTGGGCGCCAATCTATGCCGACAGCCAAGC
>PFOG01000207.1:15741-20180 GCA_002792395.1 Candidatus Portnoybacteria bacterium CG_4_10_14_0_2_um_filter_44_20
CAGCCAAGCGGTAATCTTGATAAAAAATTCTCCCGAAAACCAAACGACAATCCAACAATACAAAATCACGAAAGAAAATATTATCGATAAAATTATTTACTTTAAAGATAATAATTTTAAAATACAAATGGATGGCGTCCATCTTTTAGATTTAATCGGCCGCCATGATTTGGCCTTTGATTGGTGCCAGGAATTAAATAAGAAATACCCCAATGAAGGCCGAGTCTGGCTGGAAATGGGATATTTAAAAAGCGCCGAAAATAATCAAGCGTCGTTAGAAGGATCTAGCCAATATTTAGAGAAAGCAATAGAATTGGGCGAGGATTTGCCTGCGACGTATGATCAGCTTGGCCTTATTTATTTCAACCTCGGCCAATTTCTAAAAGCCAAAAGTGCCTGGCAACAGGCCTTGAACATCGATTCCAAAAACCAGAACGCGAAAGACTACCTTAAACAATATGAAGCGCTCAACCTGCCCTAAAAACATTTCTATGAAAGAATGCTATCTATATAAAAAACTGAGTGGCGACAAAATTCAATGCCAAACCTGCGCGCATCAATGCGTAATTTTATCCAAGCAACGGGGGCTTTGCGGCATCAGGGTAAACATTGACGGAGAGTTATATTTGCTGACTTACAGCCGGGCAATAGCGGAAAACATTGACCCGATCGAGAAAAAACCGTTTTTTCATTTTCTGCCCGGAACGCTTTCTCTCTCAGTCGCGGCAATGGGCTGCAATTTTCGCTGTGATAATTGCCAAAATTGGGATATTTCGCAAACGCCCAAACAAATGGGCTCGCCCGCCGAAGCCTTGGCGAAGGCGGGCGCCGCCCTGCCTCCGGAAAAAATTGTTGAGCGCGCCATCGAGAATGATTGCCCAAGTATCTCATACACCTACACCGAACCGACTGTCTTTCTGGAATACGCTCTGGACACGATGAAGCTGGCCAAAGAAAAAGGACTGAAGAATTGCTGGGTCAGCAACGGATTTATGACTAAAGAAACGCTGGAAATGGTCGCGCCCTATTTGGACGCCGTTAACGTTGATTTGAAATTTTTTGATGATGGATTGTATCAAAAACACTGCGGCGGTCGGCTTCAGCCAGTTTTGGATAATTTAAAAACCATCAAAAAACTCGGCGTCTGGCTGGAGATAACAACGCTGATTATCCCGACCCTTTCCGATTCTGAAAAAATGTTCAAACAAATCGCTAAATTTATCAAAACCGAACTCGGTCCGGAAACCCCTTGGCATGTCAGCCGTTTTTCCAGCTATCTTTCGTGGAAACTGCAGAATTTGCCAGACACACCGACCGAAAAAGTTGAAGCCGCCTATCAAATTGGAAAAGAAATCGGCTTAAAATATGTTTATTCTGGAAATATCGCCAGCGAAAATTCCGAAAACACCTTTTGCCCTAAATGCGGCGCGCTAAACATCAAAAGGAATGGTTATCGCGTTAAAAGACATGACAAAAACGGGAGATGTTTTCGCTGCAGCGAAGATTTAAATTTAATTCTCTAATGAAAAAGGCACGGATATATCCATGCCTGTCAAAAAATTAGATTTTTCCCTCGATTACTTCTTAAGAAAACGCCTTTCCATAAAGCGATGACCACGAGAACTAAACCCGCCATAACTTTTCCGATTATCTCGAACATCTTCTTCCCCCTAATTGAGTATTCTTAAACAACGTAGTAACAAAAACAAATAATTTTGTCAAATAAATCGCGAATGTTTTTGCCGGGTGGTTTTTTAAAATTTGCCTTGATTTCAACAAGCCCATCTGATATGCTCTCAACAATATAAAAACGCCTCGGGCCCTTTTAAAATCCGTGAGCGAAAAAGGAGTAATAGTTGGAACTGGACAAAAAAGCGCGATCGATAATCCAAGAAATAAAAGGCATTGAAGAAATCGATGTGATAATTTGGGCTTTTATCGACACGAAAAGATGTTCGGCGTTTCCGGATAAAAAAGTCTATGGTCTGCCAAACCACGCTCTCGAAAAAAACATTGTCTTGCGAGCAATCCACGATTTAGGCCTAGAATGCAAAGATTGCGCCGTGCGAGCAAAAGACTGGCTGCCTTATGAAGAATTTTTCAAAGAACATCGAGGCGCTATGGATCTAGCTATGGGCCTTTATTATGATATTCCCCGCTGCTGCGCGGAAACCTTCCAAGAAAGACATGAGAACAGGATTAATCAATTACTGACAGTCGCCCTTGAGGAAGACTCGAAGGAACTTTTTGAAGAACAGGAGAAAAACTCTTTCTTTGATAAAATCATCCAAGAAACCGTCACGCTAATTTCGGCCAACAGACTGCCACCCGGCCTCTTTCTTTTACTCGGCCAAAGCTATGTTCCCCGTCAGCCGCATTGTCCGAAATTTATTGAACAGGCAAAAAAAATGTCTGAAAGCTTGGTCGCGTATTTGGGAAAAGAACGGACGGATGAAATTATTAAAAAATACGGGGCCAAGGTGACAAAAATTTATAAATAAATGCCAAAACAAAAAACGCCCGGCTTTTCGCGGGGCGATTTTTATTCTTTAAAATATACTTTTAATTCTTCTCCGGAGAATCAGTAATAATGGGGATACGCTCGGCCGATTCGACGATCGGGCGTTTTCTTATCCGGGGGAATTTATCCCCCCTTTCTGTTCCCGACTCGCAGCCACTTCGATTATCAACACGGCCCTTTCGTCAACTGGCCCGCAATCTTCTTTAATCTTCAGTTGATAGTATTTTGTTGCCAGTGTCAGCGCTTCCTCAAAACTAACCCCCGGCTTGAAAACGACCCGCACTAATTTCTTTTTGCATGCCTTCTTCTTTTTGCGCGGCTCCATCCACCCTCCTCTAAAAACTCTCGGGGTGTTTTTGTTTCGAAAACCATTCGGCGAATTTAGCGACACACGATTCTTTGGTTTTCAGCCTTTTTCTCCGCCAAGTTTCGTATTCGCCACTCTCTTTGGTTTCAGCCAAAGTTTTGGTTTCGCCTTCGGGGATAAAAATTAAATCCAGAATCGACCAGCTCTTGCTTTCTTTTCCTTCCTTAATCTTTCCCCGCGGCGCCTCGGCCAGAATACCTTCGGCGCGCGATTCGAAAATTATCGGTCCAGCCGTCGTTCCGTCATAATAAGCCAGGCAGTTGACAAAAGCGCACTCACGCGGCTCGCCTTCCATCAGCCGTAAAATCTTTTCTATCATCGCTCTCGGCTCGCTTTTCCACCCCAGCATCTCGTTGACAAAAACTCCGGGCCAGCCGTTCAGAGCATAAATATAGAACCCGGCATCGATGACAATAACCGGCTTCCGAAGCTTCTTGTGGGCGAAGAGTGCTTTATTGATGGCTATCTGATCGATGTTTGACCTTGGCTCAGGCAAATCCATCTTTTCATGGACCATTTCGATACTGTAACCAGCCAAGGCAAGGTCGGCGACAAAAGTGTTAAACTTGCCGGCATTGGTGGTAACAAAATGGATCGTGTTTGTGTCTTTGCCGCCACTAGTGATTTCTCTTGTCGACATGTTCGCCCAAAACGACGCCTTAAAATCTTCGGCAATTTCCCGAGGATGGCCGGTAAAAGGCTTGATGTCTAAGATGGGCGTACCATCTATCGCATCCAATCCTTCAACCTCCAAAATATTTCCGCTCCGCCGCAATAATTTAACCAGTGTTAGGCCAATAGGATTCGGTCTGAATGGAAAGCGTGTCGCGAGAACTCCCATAGCCGGAATTTTCTCAAAACCGATTGAATGAATTTTTAATTCCTTACGAAGTTCCGCCGGCGCCTTATGCATCCAGAAAATAATCCATAAATGGGAAAATCTTTCTATTCCCTCCAGGGCATCGGCCAATTCCGGCTTAACAACAATCCGGGAAGCAACATGTTCCCAGTCGCAAAATCCCCGCCTGTCCGAGATGCTGTTTTCCACCAGACCAATCGGCTTAAGGCAGATATCATCTTTTTTCTTCATTTGCGCTCCTTTTTTTATTGTCAAGGTTCGGATAACAAATAATATCATTGCCGAAACTGTAACAGATTTTGCTTGATAACGCAAGGCAGACCGTCGGTTAAAAACGCATTAGCCAACCGTGTTTTTAATTCTCTAACGGCTCAAGTGGTATAAATGAGCCGTTCAACGGCTCAGGTGAGCCGTTACCGACCCCCTTTTACCGATTGGCCAAGATGGTGCGTGGCGAAATCGCGCGAACAAGCAAAAAACAGAGTAGAGTAACTCTGTTTTTTGCTATGGTGGTGTTTGTTGGAAAAAGTCAGAACTCATTTTGAACGAAATCCCGACTGATTGCCGCCCTGCGGGCGGCAGAACAAAGACTGAACGCTCGGGCGGGCAAAAAGGAAGGGGGTTGGAGAGTGAGTGTTCACCAGGAATTTTTGCCCGCCCTCGCTTTTCCGCCGCCGCCGAATTTCGTGCCA
>PFOG01000045.1 GCA_002792395.1 Candidatus Portnoybacteria bacterium CG_4_10_14_0_2_um_filter_44_20
GAGCGTATTCTATCACTCTCATTTCCCTGATCGCCGTTACTTTTATTTCCCCGGGATAATTTAATTCCTCCTGGATCCTGTCGGCGATCTGCTTGGCTAATCTCCGAGTAGACAAATCGTCAAGTTCTTCCGGCCTAACGAAGACCCGCACCTCTCGACCCGCCTGAATAGCATAGGCCTTTTCAATGCCGGGAAAAGAAACGGCTAGATCTTCGAGCTCCCGCAAGCGTTTCAAATAAGCCTCAAGCGTATCTTTTCTCGCTCCGGGACGCGCGCTTGATATTGCATCAGCCGCCTGAACGATTATCGACTCAACGGTCTCGTGCGGATAATCTCCGTGGTGTGCCTGCATAGCTTTTATTACCTCTGGAGCTACGTTGTATTTATCCAGGATCATCTTGCCGATCTCTATATGCGAACCCTCAATCTGGTGATCAACTGCCTTTCCAATATCATGCAAAAGCCCGGATTTCTTCGCTAACTCAACGTTAGCGCCCACTTCGGCGGCAATGGCGGCCGATAGGTGCGCCACCTCCAAGGAATGCAAGAGAACATTCTGTCCGTAACTGGTTCTAAAACACAAACGGCCCAAGATCCTAACCAACTTTGGGTCGAGCCCAACTACCCCGGTATCATAACAGGCCGCTTCTCCAGCTTCCTGAATTTTTTTCCCGATCTCGGAGCGAGCTAATTCAACAGCCTCTTCAATCTTTGCCGGCTGAATTCTTCCGTCTTGAATTAATTTTTCTAAGGATAATTTGGCGATTTGGCGCCTAATTGGATCAAATCCGGAAATAACAACAATCCCCGGCGTTTCATCTACAATGATTTCAACGCCAGTTAGTTTTTCGAGAGTTTTTATATTCCGCCCTTCTTTGCCGATAACCCGCCCCTTGAGTTCATCAGAAGGCAAAGAAACAGTTGTTGAGCTGACTTCTGCCGCCTGAGACGCGGCGTAACGCTGAATAGCTAAAATTATTATATCTTTGGCTCGTCTCTCTAAGTCCTCCAATCCGTTCTTCTCCAATTTCTTCAGCCGCTCTAAAATCTCTTCCTGATGATCTTTTTCAACTAAAGATAAAATTTCTTTTTTTGCCTCATCCTGCGAAAGGTGACTGACGTCTTCAAGCTTTTTTAGCTCTTCGTCTCTAACCTTTAAAATCTCCGCCTCCAACCCTCTAATCTTTTCGCTTTTCACCTGCAGTGTTTTAACTTGATTTTCCAATTCCGCCGTCTTGTGGTCCAGAAACTGCTCTTTTCTCTCTAATTTTTGCTCGACGCCGCGCAGTTGAGTTCTCCTTTCTTTTTCCTCTTTTTTGACTTCCTCTAAAAGATTATTGGCCTGCTCCTTGGCTTTCAGAACGGTCTCTTTTGCCCCTTGCCTGGCCTGCGTAGTCAGCTTTTCTAATTTGGCCTCAATGGTGCCAACCTGCTGTCTAGCAATTGTTTGGCGCGCGAGATACCCCAAAACCGAACCGCCTACCAACCCCAAAATCGCCACCAAAAGCTCTAAAATGGTTATCATAAATAATCTCTGATTTTACTAAGCAATCATTCATGCTTTGTTCGTAATACTGTCTGCTTTATTCGCCCCGCCGACTTAATAATTAGCGGTGCGGCTTAACAATCTGGTCAACGATGCCATACTCTTTGGCCTCTTCGGCCGACAGATAAAAATCGCGGTCAGTGTCTTTCTCAATCTTTTTGATATCTTGACCAGTATGCTTAGCTAAAATCTCGTTTAGTTTATTTTTCAACTTAATGATTTGGCGGGCGGAAATCTCCACGTCAACGGCTTGCCCCTCAGCTCCACCCATAACCTGATGCAACAAAATTTCTGAGTTTGGCAAAACAAACCGCTTCCCTTTGGCGCCCGCCGTTAAAAGGGTAGCAGCCATGCTTGCCGCCAGGCCAATGCAAATGGTGGAAACATCCGGCTTAACGTATTGCATTGTATCGTAGATGGCCAATCCGGCAGTCACTACTCCTCCCGGAGAATTGATATAAAGCTTAATGTCTTTTTTCGGATCCTGGCTCTCCAGAAATAAAAGCTGAGCAATAACTAAATTAGCCGTCTGATCAACGACTGGACCGCTTAAAAATATAATGCGGTCTTTAAGCAGGCGCGAATAAATGTCGTATGCCCGCTCACCTTCAGCTGATTTTTCTACAACTGTTGGAATTAAATTCATAACGGACTGCTTACGGACCACGGTCTACAGACTACGGCTTGTTACGAAAGCGGCAGTCGGTAGTCAGTAAGCGGTAGTCAAAATCTTAAAGGTTTTCCAATAATTGGAACACTTTTTCATTCCTAATTACTCCATAAGTATATTCTTTCAGATGTTCAATGTCAACTTCGTTTTTTGACCGTTCGGCATCCGGATATCGACGCAAAAAGTTGTTCATTTCCTGCTCTGCCTCTTGCTCAGAGACTTCGATATTCTCATTTTTGGCCACCTCCCTTAGAACCAGAAACGCCCGAACTCTTTTCTCAGCCTGCCCCCTTAATTCTTTTTTGAGCTCGGCTTCATTTTTTTTAAGCTCCTCCAGATATTTATCCCACTTCAGGCCAAATTGCTCAACATTACCCTTCAATTCGGCAATAATAGCTTTTTCTTCCTGGCTGATCAGATTTTCCGGCAACTCCATTTTGGCCCGTTCCGCGATCTCATTTAGCGCCTTTTCCCGCCAATCATGTTTTTCTTTTTCCGCTTTCTCGCGAAGAAGCCCGTCTTTAACGCTCTGGCGCAGATCTTCCAAGCAATGAAAATCGCCCAGTTGTTGGGCAAACTGATCATTGATTTCCGGCACCTCCTGTTGCTGGACTATTTTCATTTTGACACTGAAATCTGCTGGTTTACCGGCTAAGTTTTTCTCATGATAGTCGGCTGGAAAAACCAAGCTGAACTCTTTTTCTTCGCCCTCCTTCATGCCAACCAAATTATCCTCAAAGCCTTTGATGAACCGGCCTTGTCCTAAAATCAATGGATGATTCTGGCTCTCGCCGCCATCAATTTTTACTCCATCGATCTTGGCTTCAAAATCAATCTCGACCCGGTCATTTTTCTCCGCTCCCCGCTGAACAGTAATGTGTTTTGCTCTTGACTGAGCCAGCCAGTTCAAAGATTTCTCGATTTCTTTATCATCAACAACAATTTCCTCTTTTTTCTTAGGCTTTCTGCTTTGGGCGATTTTTTTATAATCCGGCAATTCCACGGCCGGCAAAACGTCGACCTCGGCCTTAAAAATAAACGGGTTGCCTTCGGCCACTTTAAGAATAGTTATCTTCGGCGCGCCCACTGCCTCTATCTTATTATCCATGACTGTCTCAATATACGACTTTCTCGCTGCCAAGTCCGCCGCCCGAGCCAGAATCTTAGCCAGGCCAATCTCGCGCTCAACCACGCCTTTTGGCATATGCCCGGGCCGAAAACCGGCCACTTTCAAATCGGCGGATAATTCTTTCACCGCCCCATCAATGAATTCCTGCCACTCCGCCGGCTCAAGCTCAAAAGTAATCTCAATTTTTGATTGCGAAAGATTTTTTGTTTCAGTTTTCATAATATTTTGCCATTCCCGCGCAGGCGGGAATCTAGCCTGATATTTTTGGCCTCTTTACTGGATTCCGGGTCAAGCCCGGAATGACAAGTCGAGTTAATATTGAATAAGCTAAATTCCATTATTTTATTTTAATAATCCCCTTGATAGATGCGGCTTTATTATCGGAGTCTTTGAATGTAAAGCCGTCGCGTTTTATACGCTTGCCGCCGTAAGTATGTAAAACCATTTTTACTTTTTCCCTATCGTACACGAGCGCCAAATCTAAACGAACCGGTTTTTTACCCACCCCTTTTGGCCAAACATAAAATGGCTCTATAAACTTCTCCATGATCATAGAATTCTTTCTTACCTTAAAATCAAGCGCAAAAAAGTCTATTTTCTTATTGTGAACATTCTCATAGCGATCACCCTCTCTATTGGGATCATATCTGTCTGTACCAATTTTCTTGATTATCTTTATTAACTCATCAACTGTTTTCCCTTTATGTTCCTCCGAGCCGATACAGCGAATAGCTACCCTCTGCCCAATAAAATGTTTCTTAAAAATTAAATCTATTTTCTCGCCAATTCGCGCGTAGTCGGGTTGAGTCTTCACGTGATAGTCAGGAACAGAGATAGAATAGATGGGGATTTTTGCACATTGTTTCATATCAAAT
>PFOG01000195.1 GCA_002792395.1 Candidatus Portnoybacteria bacterium CG_4_10_14_0_2_um_filter_44_20
AGATATGGGGCTTTTTGAGAAATTTCCGAAACGGCCGAAGAATAATTAATTGTCATCGCCGCTCGTCCTGCCAAAAACGCGTCCATTGAATTATCCATCAGCGAATTCCAAGTATAAACCCCCTTTTGAGGATTGGCAAAGTCGGTATAAAAACGCAGCGCATCCTCACCCGGACTATAATCCGCCCCTCCTTCCGTCTGGATATTATTGAAAACAAGCTTACTTGTTCGGGGATCAACCATCGTCGTGCCATTTTGCAACATTAAAAGTGATAAAATATCACTGGCGTAATCAACATTAGCGCCCGTCCCCAAGGTAGCTCCCGCCTGAACAATATTGCCGTCGGGACTCCTTACTGTCAAAGTTTTTACCGCTTCCAAAAATTTATCCCAGGTAGCCGGCGGCTGCGCGATGCCAGCCGCGTTAAAAAAATCTTTGTTCCAATATAGAGCCAGATTGTCAACATAGAGCGGCAAGGCCCAGATATTCCCATCGGCCACAAAATCCTGGATGACGACATCAACGAAAGTATCATTATATTCCTTCAGGCTCATCAGGCTACTCGGCAAAGAAGCGATCTTGTCTTGGTAATTAGGAACCCAGGTATGATAAACAGGAAAAATGTCCGGCCCCTGACCGCCGGCTAAAGCGTTAAGAAGCTCCTGCTCGTAATTTTGCGGCGATTTCTGAGTATACTGAATAGTAATATTTGGGTATTTGCCGTTAAAATCCTTTACGAAAGTCGAATATTTATAGATACTTTCGTCGTCGAAGCCCCAAACCTTAACCGTACCCCGGACGGAAACAGTTGGATTAAACCCGTAGTAATAAATCAGATATCCCAAAAGAATAAAAATTATTATTGCGCCGAGAAAAATAAATTTTGTTTTAGTTATCTCCATTTTTTTGGTTCTCAATTCTGAACTTTCTGCAACACGCCAAAATCTAAACGCACGTTATTGAGGCCACCTTATCTTTAACCTCCAGCTTCATTATTCTAACACCCTGAGTGGCTCGCCCCAGAGCCGGAACATCTTTGAGAGAAAGGCGAATAACCTGCCCTTTGTTTGAAATAACAATTAAGTCTTCGTCCTCCGCCCTAAGAAGGCGCGCCGTAACTATGGCGCCGGTTTTGGAAGTAACTTTCGCCGCCTTCAGCCCGCTGCCCCCCCTCTTTTGCACCTTAAACTGCTTCAGGCTAGTCGCCTTGCCAAAACCATTTTCCGTGATAACCAACAGCTTTAAATTTTGATCGCTGATAATCTGCATTCCGATCACAAGATCGCTTTTTTTGAGCCGAATTCCCCTGACACCAGCGGCCCCGCGGCCCATCGGCCTAACATCTTTCTCTTTAAATCGGATCGCTTGTCCGCCTTGGCCAACCAGAATAATCTCATCCTTACCGGAACTCAAATCCGCCCAACCCAACTGATCGCCCTTATCCAGCTTGATTGCTATCAGCCCAGATCGCCTAACGTTTTCCAATTCAGTCAACGACGTTTTCTTTATTATACCAGATTGCGTAGCCATTACCAAATAGCCCGCTTTCTCTTTTTTAGTGTTTACGGAAAGCATGGCGGTTACTCTTTCGGAAGGACCAAGCTGAAGCATATTGACGACTGCCTGGCCGCGAGCAACCCGCGAGCCACTCGGAATTTCATAGGCTTTAGTCTGAAAGACGCGGCCGCTATTGGTAAAGAAAAGGATAGAGTCGTGCGTCGATGATGACAAAAAATATTTCACCGCGTCTTCTTCGCGAGTCGTCATGCCGGTTATACCCTTGCCGCCACGATGTTGAGAACGATAGGTCTTAGGGCTTATCCGCTTGATATAGCCGCCTTCGGTTAAAGTTATGATCGACTCTTCCTCGGCAATAAGATCTTCCTCGGAAAATTCACCGATCGGCCCCTTAAAAACTTTGGTCCGGCGCTCATCGCCATATTTTTCTTTAATAGCGATAAGTTCGTTCTCAATGATCTTCTGAAGCTTCTTGGGACTTTTCAATGTCGCCTCCAGTTCTTTGATCAGGGCATGCTTTTCTTTCAGTTCATCTTCAATTTTGTGCCGCTCTAATTTGGCTAAACTCGCCAAGGGCAAGGCCAAAATTGCCAAAGACTGAATTTCCGTCAACTTGAATTTTTTCATCAGATTATTCTTGGCGTCTTCTTTTGAATCGGATTTCCGGATGGTTGAAATAATTTGATCAATATGATCCAGCGCCTTCTTAAGCCCCTCGAGTATATGGGCTCTTTCTTTGGCTTTTTTGAGGTCAAATTTCGCGCGCTTGGTAACAACGTTATAACGATGGATTAGATACTGCTCAAGCAATCCTTTCAGCGATAAAACTTGAGGCTGAAGACCATCAACCAAAGCTAACATATTAACATGAAAAGACTTTTGCAGATCAGTGAGCTTAAACAACTGATTAAGAATTTTTTGAGGAGAGGCATCGCCCTTCAAGTCTATAACTATCCTTAATCCTTCTTTATCAGATTCGTCGCGAATATCTTTTATTCCTTCTATTTTTTTCTCTTTAACCAGATCTGCCATCTTCTCCAGCAAAGCTGATTTATTAACCTGATAGGGAATTTCGGTAACGGTGATCTGAAAAAAGTTTTTTTTTGTCTCGGCTATCTCGGTCTTAGCCCGGCTGACAATAGCGCCCTTACCAAGACTGTAAGCGGAAAGAATGGCTTTCTTGTCATAGATAATTCCACCGGTGGGAAAATCCGGCCCCTGAACGAACTGGCATAGATCCTCAGTGCTGGCTTCGGGGTTATGGATAAGATGAATAGTCGCCTCAATAACCTCTTTCAGATTATGAGGCGGGATATTGGTGGCCATACCCACAGCAATTCCCATCGCGCCATTGACCAGCAGCTGCGGAAATTTTGCCGGCAGAACAGCCGGCTCTTTGCGGGTTCCATCGTAGTTATCCACCCAATCAACCGTCTCCTTGTCTATGTCGACCATCATTTCCTCGGCCAAATGCGTCAATCGGCATTCTGTATATCTCATGGCCGCCGGTGAGTCTCCATCGATGGATCCAAAATTTCCCTGGCCGTTTATCAACGGATAGCGCAGAGAAAAATTCTGCGCCATTCGAGCTAAAGCATCATAAACCGCCACATCTCCATGCGGGTGGTATTTTCCCAAAACCTCACCAACCACATAAGCCGACTTTCTAAATTTGGCGGTAGCACTGACACCCGTATCCCACATCGCATACAAAACTCTCCGGTGAACCGGCTTAAATCCATCGCGAGCATCTGGCAAAGCACGCGCAATAATCACGCTCATCGCGTAATCCAAATAAGAGTCTTTAAGCTCTTCGATGATTTCTCTTTTTTCAATTCGCCCGATTTCCATTATGGTTCGTGATTTAAGAATAAAGATTTACGATTTAAGAATGGGCGCAATACCCCCCCAATTCTTAAATC
>PFOG01000120.1 GCA_002792395.1 Candidatus Portnoybacteria bacterium CG_4_10_14_0_2_um_filter_44_20
GAAAGATGCGAGAACTTTTTAGTTTTTTTTCATACTGCCATTCTATCAAATTTTCGGATTCAAATGCGAAATCGCGTCTCGTTGTAAAATTTTTGTAAAAAAGAGGTAACTTCATGCAGGAAATATTTTTTGTGTCCGCCATCGAACTTTTAGTTTATTTTCTTATCGGGACATTGATTGCCGAATGGTATGAAGCCGAATTGTTGGCATTTATCAAAAGGGGCGGCGCGCTACTGCCTAAAAAAGTAGAAGCAATTAGCAATCGGATGATTTATGGCTGGCTTTGGCTTCTGCCTTGCGAGAGGATAAAAGGCCTTGGGCCATGGAAGAAGTAATCTTTTAATATTGAAAGCCTAAAAATACTAGCGGTTTGCAAAGAGACCGTTTTTTAATTGGAAATTTAAGAGAGCGGATGGTATGATTAAAATCGAAAAAGCGTAATTGCTATCTTATTATGAAAAAATATTCATCCCAAAGAGCCGGCAAGGGAAAAACGGCTTATCGGACGCCGAGTGTTTTCAGATACAAAAACATTAAAAAAGTGGAAGGATTCAAAATAAAAGAAAGGCAGCTGGTCTTCATAAAAAATGCAAAAGGCGATAAGATATGATTGTGTAAAATAAAAAGTAATAATTGATCAAATGAAGCTACATTTCTACGGCGGCGCCAAAACGGTGACTGGCGCAAATTATCTTCTGGAGGCTCAGGGTAAAAAGATTTTGGTTGATTGCGGCCTATTTCAAGGGTCGCCGGAGCAAGAAGCCAGAAATTACGAGCCGTTTCCTTATAATCCCGAAACGATTGATTTTGTTTTAATTACCCACGCTCATTTGGATCATATCGGCCGCTTACCTAAACTGCTTAAAGACGGGTTTCGGGGAAAGATTTTTGCCACTGGTCCGACAATCGATTTTGCCCGATTGATGCTTGAGGATACCGAGAGAGTCTTGGAAGAAAAAGCGAACAAGGCCGATCTTATCCCCCTTTTCCTTCACAGCGAGGTGGAGGAAACAATGGAGCATTTTCATCGGGCCGAATACGAAGACGTTTTCAAAATAGCCAAAGGGATAGAGGTTTGTTTTCGGGATGCTGGACACGTTTTGGGCTCGGCGATCATCGAACTGAAAGTGAAGGTTGGGTCGGGAACAAAAAAAATCGTTTTTTCTGGAGACTTGGGTAATGACCCGGTGCCATTTTTACGGACGCCGGCAACTATTTCGGATGTTGACTATTTGCTTGTCGAATCTGCCTATGGTGATAGGCGGCATGAATCGCCAGAGCATTGTCAGCGTTTGATTGAAAATGCGGTTGAGGAAATTGCCGCCAAAAAGGGCGTTTTGATAATCCCGAGTTTTGCCTTAGAGCGAACTCAGCAGATTCTTTACCACCTTAATAATTTAATCGAGCAGCATAAAATTCCGCAAATGCCCATCTTTTTAGATAGTCCGTTGGCTATCAAAATCACCCAAGTATATGAAAGATATCCTCAATATTATGACGCCGAAGCCTCGTTTTTGGTAAAAGAGGGAGACGATGCATTTAAATTTCCGGGCTTGGAGATGACGCTGACGACCGCGCAGTCTAAAAAAATCAACCGAGTGCCGCCGCCTAAAATTATTATTGCAGGTTCGGGCATGAGCCAAGGGGGGCGGGTGGTGCATCATGAATCATTTTATTTATCCGGCCCCAATAACATTCTTTTAATCGTTGCCTATCAGGCCAAAGGAACTTTAGGTAGGCGGATTGCTGACGGAGCGAAAGAAGTGGAAATCTTAGATCAAAAAATACCGGTCCGGGCAAAAATAGAGCAAATCGCCGCTTATTCCGGCCATGCCGATTCGGAGCAATTATTTAAGTGGGTCAGCCGAACAAGATATAGCCTTAAAAAAGTTTTTGTTGTTCAGGGCGAAGAGAAGCCGGCAGAAGCTTTGGCCCAGAGAATTAAGGATGATTTGGGTGTTGAGGCTATGGTGCCGGAGGCGGGACAAACCGTGGAATTATAAAGTTATCTGCGCCCAAGAAGGCGCGAAGAGACTATTTGTCTAAAGTATAATTAATTTAAAGCTTATGCAAAAACTGTCCTCGTCGTATTTAAAATATAAAATTTGTGTTTCTGGAGCGGCCGAAACAACCCATTGTGCTGAAGGCACGTTAGAAAAAGGCAAAGAATTGGGCAGGGAGATAGTCCGACACAACGGTGTTTTGGTAACTGGCGCCACTTCCGGGACCCCCTACTGGGCAGCCATCGGCGCCAAAGAGGAGGGTGGAATTTCTATTGGGTTTTCGCCAGCCGCCTCCGAGAAAGACCATGTTAGGAAATATCGAATGCCAGTCGATTATTTCGATATCATCGTTTACACTGGCTTTGGATATTCGGGCAGAAATCTTCTTTTGACCCGGGCGGCCGACGCCGTGATTTTTGTCTGCGGTCGAATGGGAACCTTGAACGAATTCACTATCGCTTTCGAGGACAGTAAGCCATTGGGGGTGTTGATTGGCACCGGAGGAACCGCTGATATGGTGCGGGATATTATAAAGAAAAGCCACCGGCCTTTCCGAAAGATAGTTTATGATACGGATCCGAAAAAATTGGTTGAAAAGCTGATAGAATTAGTGAAAAAAGAAAAAATTGTTTCCCCGCCGCCAGCGAAACAGAGGTTTTGTAAAATAGCTTAACGCGCCGTCTATCTCTTGTCTGCAATCGTTGATTGCCGTCACGCGTCGACGTTTAGTTTGCGCGTAATCAGCGTGATTTTATCTATTGATCCGCTACAATTAAAAATATTTTACAACTTATTTTAGCCGCTCTTCTCGGAGGGCTGTTGGGGCTGGAAAGAGATTATGTTGGTAAGCCGGTCGGTTTGAGAACCTACGCCTTAGTTTCTTTGGGCGCCGCTTTGTTCACGATAATTTCCGTCAATTCTTTCAAGCTTTTTCCGGGTGCGCAGTTTGATCCGATGCGCATCCCGTCGCAGATAGTTACCGGTATCGGTTTTCTGGGGGCCGGCATCATTATTCATCAGGGTTTAAGAGCTAAGGGTATTACCACTGCCGCTGGCATCTGGCTTGTTTCGGCGATTGGCGTGGCTATTGGACTTGACTTGTATCAGACGGCCATTTTTACAACGATTTTGGCTTTTATCATCATCGTTGTTTTGCGATGGGTTGATTGGGAGAAGGAAATAAAAGAGGTGGTAGATAGGGTTAAAGAATTGTAAAAGATTAAGAATTTTGTTATATTCCGCCAGAGAGGCAAAATTTGTATATTTTGTTTCCGGCGGATATTTTTTTAGTCCCCATTGTGAGCGGAACGCTCACGCAAGCTACGCTTAATTGTGAGCGGAACGCTCACGCAAGCTACGCTTAATTGTGAGCGGAACGCTCACGCAAGCTACGCTTAATAGCTCAGCGGACCCCGTATAAATCGCTCCGCGATTATACGGGGCAAGTAGAGTGTAGGCCTCTTCATCCCGTATAAATGCCCCCGTAGCTCAACTTGCCCGCCCATCTTTGTCCCCATAGCTCAACGGATAGAGCGCAGCCCTCCGGAGGCTGAGATCGAGGTTCGATTCCTCGTAGGGACGCAAAGATGGGCGGGTGAAGATAGAGCGCAGGTCTCCGAAGCCTGAGACAGAGGTTCGACTCCTCTCGGGGGCACCATTGATTTTAGGCATTTTGTTCTGGGCGAAGCTCAAGACGAAGGTTTCACCCTGCGGGTGACCACCCGTAGGGGTGGCGACTCCTCTCGGTGGTGCGCTTCGGCAAGCTCGGCGCAGGCCCATCCTAATTTATGAAAAATTGGGATAATCAATTTACTTATGATGCTTATAAATAACTGGAAAAAGCAATTAGAGAAGTTAAGCGGTAATTTAACTACCAATGAATATATGCCGGAGAAGATCCGGCAGGTTCTTTTAGAAGAGGACAGTTCTCTAAGGAATAAACTGTCTTTCGAAGAAATAAACTTTCCTAAATTATCAGGACTTCTTGGCGAAATAAAAGGATTAGAAATTTTATCAGGACTGCAAAAAATAAATAAAAAAGGTTGCTTGACTCTTTATCGCGCAATGAGATTCCCAACTTATAAAAGAATGTATGAGTTGGGTTGTAATTACGGATGCGCCATTGCCGATTATGAGCAGGAAAGAATTTTAGAATTATACAACGATAAAAAATATAAAGCCAAAAGAAATCAAATTCAAAAGAACAAAAACTTCTGGGTCATTCCTCAAGAAAGAGTCGTTTGCGGCTTGCCGGCGTTTTCTTTGGTTAATGATGCTTTGCAGATTCATCAAGCTTTCAGGGGGAAAAAGGATAAAGTAGTTATGATGGCCATTCATATTCCTCACAAAATTCTAAAGACAAAGGTAAGATTAATTGCTAATCCAGCCATTGACGAAAGCTACGATATTTGCGATAGAGATTACGAAATAAAAGATTTTGTAAATAATGACGGGATCATTGGTTTCGATTACTCATTCTTAAGAGCCAAAGGAATCGATTTGTATGAAATATATGCTCAAAATATGCCGTGGTCTTTGAGCGATATGAAAAAAATAGGCATTAGCCATGATTTCTTTCTTCTGGACATTTACGAAATACAAGGTAAAGACAAAAAGAAAATAAAAAGGCTGTTTGATAACAATAAGTTATTGAAGGAAAATCAATATTTTCTGCACGGTTTTCGGGGTGATCAGAATATTTTTGCCAGAAGAGAATCAAGATACTTACCGATAAAATGTCGAAAAATTGGCATAAAATAGCATGCGGATAAAAAATTTTGTCTCAATTTTATTATTTAGTAGAGAGCTATTATGCAATTCGTAGCTGATTTTCATATTCATTCTAAATACTCGCGCGCGACATCGAAGGATATGGATATTGACCACCTTGATAAATGGGCGCGAATCAAAGGCATTAAGGTTCTGGGAACCGGCGATTTTACGCACCATCTTTGGTTAAAAGAATTAAGGGAAAAACTGGAGCCGGCCGAGCGAGGATTATTTAGGCTCAAATCTTTTCAATCTGGGGCGCGGGGGCAGAAAGGCATTCTCTCAAAATTTCATATTCCCAAGGAAGAGATCCGGTTTGTTCTGACGGCGGAAATTAGCTGTATCTATTCCAAGCATAACAAAACCCGAAAAGTCCATCTAGTTATTTTGGCCCCGTCGTTTGAAGTGGTGGATAAGATCAATGCCCATCTTGGCTGGATTGGTAATTTGAAGTCTGATGGGCGGCCAATCCTGGGGATAGACGCGAAGGAGGCTTTAAAAATCGTTTTGAGCGCTTCGGAAGACTGTCTGGTTGTGCCGGCGCATGCCTGGACCCCTCATTTTTCCGTGTTTGGTTCCGTTTCGGGATTTGACTCGCTGGAAGAGTGTTTTGATGAGTACGCAAAATATATTTATGCCATTGAAACCGGTCTTTCCAGCGATCCGGCGATGAACTGGCGTTTGTCGCAACTCGATAAAATCACCCTGATCTCTAATTCTGATTCACACAGTCCGACTCGCATTGGCCGCGAAGCCAACATTTTGGACACGGAATTGGACTATTTTTCCATCACCGATGTTTTAAGAAAACGCGATTTGCGGAAGTTTCTTTATACTGTTGAATTTTTCCCCGAAGAAGGAAAGTATCATTACGACGGCCATCGGAATTGCAAAGTTAGCTTTAAGCCAGAGGAAACTAAAAAGCATAAAGGCATCTGTCCGGTTTGCGGCAAACCGCTGACCATTGGCGTGATGTATAGGGTGGCGCAATTAGCCGATCGTCCCGCCTGCAACGCTTTAGGCGTAGCCAATGCGGGCAGGCCCGAGGGCGGAAAGCCGGAAAAAACGATTCCTTTCAAAAATTTGATTCCTCTGGATCAAATTGTCGCCGACGCGCTGGGCATGGGCGTGGCGAGCAAAAAAGCGCAGGAGGCATACCGGGAATTAATCAATAAACTAGGCACGGAATTTAAAATTCTTTTGGAGGCCTCGCGGGAAGATATTTCTTCCGCCTCTTCTTCGGAAATCGCTGAAGGAGTGATGCGGGTTCGCGAAGGTAAAGTTAAAATCGAGCCGGGCTATGACGGCGAATACGGGAAAATTAAAATTTTCGAAGATAGTGAGCGAGGGTGACCGTAAGGTGGCCGTGGAGATCGCAACCGCTGACCTCGTCAAAGATTTAGTGGCGCAGATCACAGCGCTTCAGGAGCAGAAGACTGTCGAAGAAGCGAGGGGGACGGTCACAACTGTCGCCCTGGAAAAAAAGAAGAATTACGTGAAGTTAGTTCTGGGCTATTTTGCCTAAAAGAACCAGAAGCGGTTCAACCCCAGATATTCTGGGGTTTTTTTGTTGCTTCGCGGCGAAAAATCAACGAGAAATTGACAAAATTATTGATATGGCATATTATCTGATTATTAGACTTAAGTAAGGGTTAATTAGTTAAGCCGAGTCAGAGATTTATCTAAGTATATATCAAAGGCCAGGATTAATTAGATTAACTTAGTTGTCTTTTCGGGGGCGGCAAGTCCGCCTTCGTCCCAAGCTTGCCAAGGTATTTATCCCGAGCTTGTCGAGGGACTTCGGAAGGGCAAGTCGGAAAGCGAGGTGATAATCTGTGGCCTTCGATTCAAGTCAATCAAATCAAAATTTTCCTCCGCGCCCGATGTTCCAGGGAAACTGGAAGTGCGCTGAGTGTGGAGCGGAGATAACCGAACTTCCTTTTAAGCCGGCAGAAGATAGACCGGTTTACTGCCGCGACTGCCATCGCAACAAGCGACCACCGCAAAGGT
>PFOG01000124.1:0-15482 GCA_002792395.1 Candidatus Portnoybacteria bacterium CG_4_10_14_0_2_um_filter_44_20
CAAAACAAGTTGTCCCCGGCGCAATTTATGCTGCAATGGCAAGCAAAGCAACCAATTATTCTTAACATGCCGCAAGAGTCCAGAATTGGGTGGGGTCATACAAGATGTTGACAAACTCCCAAAAATCATATATTATACGCTCAATTTGTAAAGACTGAATCGGAATTAGGGGGGTTGGCATGTTGAGAGAGAAAGCACCTTTAAAACGTGGCATTATTGGTCCAAGGGAAATTTCTGAATACGATGAGATGTTTTTGAGCCTAGTGTTTGAGCGAGGCGGCTTCTATAATGCCCACGGGCATCTTGATCGTGCCGGTACCTTGAAAGATGTTTATCTCAAACATATTAACACCACGCCCTTGGCGGCCAGTCTTCATTCGCTACCGGTAAAACAGAATCTGGTCGGGGACTTACATAATGGTATTGCCTATACCGAAGAAGATCTTCGGGAAAGAATGGCTCGGGTTATTGAGCGGTTGATTTCTTATGGTACAACTGGTCTTGCCACTTGTATTGATGTGTCGCCCGACATCAGGGAAGATGGGTTGCTGGCTTGGCGCGTTGCTCGGGAAATCAAAGAAATTTTTGCCGACCGAATTGCCATCCGGCTGGGCCCCCATCCTATTTTCGGCTTTAAAGACGGCACTGGTCGATGGGATGTCTACCAGGAGGCCGCGAAAACGTCGGATTTCTTAACTTGCCTGCCGGAAAAAGATTTATATTTTGACGAAAGTGTCCGTGATAGCAAGGTCGGTTTCCGTAAGCACATCCGGATGGTTTTTGACCTGGCTTGCGAGCTTGGAAAAGAGGTGCACCTCCATTTAGATCAGTTGAATGACCCGGCCGAAAAAGGAACCAAAACTCTTATTGAGGGGTTGAGGTGGTTGAATCAGCCGGCTATTTCCGAACATTCTGGTCCTGCGGTCTGGGCGATTCACATGCTTTCGCCGGCGGCATACAGCGAAAAGGATTTTGCTGAAGTTGTTGATGGTTTGCTTGAGCATAACATCGGCGTCATAGTTTGCGCTACCGCCGGTCTTTCCAATCGTCAGCCCCGACCAATTAACGCGCCGACTCACAATTCTATCACGCGGGTTCTGGAATTGATTAAATGCAAGGTGCCGATTTTATTTGGAACCGACAACATCTGCGATTTTTTTGTGCCGCAGGCTAACGGCGACATGCTGGAGGAGTTGAAGGTGGCGGGACTGAGCATTCGTTTTCCTCTTCCCGACGTGCTGGCCAAATTAGCGGCCGGAGAAAAGTTGAATGAGGTTGACCGTGAGCGAGTTGGGCAGGCGCTTTATCAAGAAGAAAAAACATTCAAAGAGCTTGATCCCGCTTGGCAGTCGGCGGTCGATCTGGTTAAAGATTTAGAAAAAAAACGCTGGTATTGAAAACAGGGAGAGAAAAGAAATGTGGGAATTCTCTGATAAAACAGCATGTGTGAGCGTCCCGCTCACAATTAAGCGAAGCTTGTGTGAGCGTCCCGCTCACAATAACGAACTTTGGGCAATCGTTTTTGATCGGGGTCGTTCTTGGTTTTATCGCGATGAATTTTCCTACAAAGAAATCGCTGAAATTTTACGACTACAGGACGAGGTAACTGACATCGAGGCGGCCGTTAATCTTTGTGTCGAGCGTGGCCGGTTGGACATAAGCGATGTCAATGAGCCATTTCCAGAGATTTTTTACAAAGTGACAGAAAGGGGGAAAGCGGCTTACAACGCCCTAAGATCTTAAAAATTTAAATTTAGCTACCGTGTTTCACGGTAGCTGTTTTTGTTGGCGATGGGGCGCAGGGACTAAGTCCCTTTCAAGGGACTTAGTCCCTGCGCCGGGCTCTTTCTATTGGCGCTAAAAATTAGTAGAATAAAATAAGCGTCTGGTGGTATCTAATGGTTTTGTTGCAGATGAGTCGAAATTCTGATACCGAATATGCGCCCAGTAATACAACCTCGACTTATTTGATGAACTTACGGGACATAATTATAGATAAAACGTAAAACTTAACCTCAACTGTCAGTTCGTTGTATTGTCTTGCCCGACGCAGCGTCGGGCAGTCGAGGTTGATATACTGGGTGTATCGTAAAAATAAAAAAAATGAATACTACAGCCGGAGGGCAAGGGCGGAGGGTTTTCCGGCCCGGTCGGTTTATAAACTGAAAGAGATCGACGAAAAGTATAAAATTTTTCGGTGGGGTGATAGGGTTTTGGATTTGGGTTGCGCGCCTGGGTCTTGGATGATGTATGCTGTTCAGAAGGTAGGGGATGAGGGGAGAGTGGTTGGCGTTGATCTGGGGGACCTAAAGATATCCTTGGCGGCGAATATGCGTTTTGTCAAAAATGATATTACTAAGCTGAGGTTTGATGATTTTTTGGAGTTTAATAAGAACTTCGATGTTGTTATTTCTGATTTGGCTCCAAAAACGACTGGCGTCGAAACGGCTGATGTCGTTAATTCTGTCATGTTAGCTAACGAAGCGTTAACTCTGGCCAGATTAGCTCTTCGGCCGGGCGGTAATTTTGTCTGCAAGGTTTTTGAATGTGAGCTGGCCGAAAATTTTTGTAAAGAAGTCGAGGAAAGCTTTAGATTTGTAAAACGATTTAGGCCGAAAGCGGTTAGTAAGGGAAGCAGGGAATTCTTTATTGTGGCGCTCGACCGGAAGTCGCCAAACAACGGATAATTTAATGGATTATATAAATGAATAAAAAAATTAAACTACAATTCCCCGAGGGGTTTTTGTGGGGCGCGGCCACTTCGGCGCATCAGGTCGAAGGTAATAATCGCAATGACTGGTCGGAATGGGAAAAAATCAACGCGGAAAGGTTGGCGCGTGAAGCTAAGAATTATTGGCAGCCGTGGCAACAGGAGAAGTTCCCCGAAATGTTCGACCCGCAAAACTATATTTCCGGTCGGGCTTGCGACCACTATAACCGTTTTGCGGAGGATTTCGATATCGCTAAATCGCTGGGCCATAATGCCCATCGTTTTTCCATCGAATGGTCGCGCGTTGAGCCGGAGGAAGGAAAATTCAACCAAGAGGCAATTGAGCATTATCGCCAAGTGGTTTTGGCCTTGCGTGAACGCGGCCTTGAGCCGTTTGTGACTTTGTGGCATTTGCCCTTGCCGCTTTGGCTGGCGGAAAAAGGGGGAATAAGAAGCCGGGATTTCCCGAAATTTTTTGAGCGGTATGTTATAAAGATGGCCGAGACGTTCGGTTCGGAAGTAAAATATTGGCTGACTGTCAATGAGCCGGAGATCTACGCCCTCAATTCCTATTTCCGCGGCCGCTGGACTCCACAGCGCCGGGGAGCTTTAAACTTTTATTTCGCGATGAGAGCTTTTGTTAAGGCGCATCGGCGCGCCTATCGCGCTATCAAAAAAATCGCGCCCCTTTCCATTGTCGGGGTCGTTTGTAATTTATCAGACTTTGAATCGTCAGCCGGCGTTATTAATGCTTTAATTAAAGTGCTTTCGGAAAGATATTGGAATCATTATTTTTTGCGACACACGCGAAACCAGCTGGATTGCATCGGACTCAATTTTTATTTCCATAATCGGATAAACTACGGATTGAATAAAAATATCAAAGAGGTTGTCTCTGATATCGGTTGGGACACGCATCCGGAGGGGATTGAGAATGTTTTAGTCGGCCTGAGGGAGTATGACAAGCCCATTTATATAACCGAAAGTGGGATAGCGGATAAAGACGATAAGAACAGAACCTGGTTTATAGCTGAAACCTTAAGGGCGGTTTCAAGGGCGATGGCGCGAGGTATTAATGTTCAGGGTTATTTTCACTGGTCTCTTCTGGATAATTTTGAGTGGGACAAAGGTTTTTGGCCGAGGTTTGGATTAGTTGAGGTGGACCACAAAACAATGGAGAGGAAAATCCGTCCGAGTGCCTACGCGTATAAAGATATTATTGAGAATGGGTTAAATTGTTAATTATGCCAATTGAAACTTCAATAATTATAAGAACGCGAAATGAAGAAAAATGGTTGGGGCGGATTTTGGAAATGTTGTTTAGTCAGACATACAAGGATTTTGAAGTGATTATAGTTGACTCGGAATCAACCGATAAAACCCTTGAAATAGCTAGAAGATTTTCGGTAAAGATTCTGAATATACCATATAAAGACTTTTCTTATCCTTATGCTCTTAATTATGGCGTCAGAAATTCCAATGCCAGCCGTTATGCCGTGATAATGTCTGCCCATTCTTTGCCCGTTTCTGAAACTTGGCTTGCAGACGGATTAAAAAATTTTTCACAGCAGAAAAATATTTTAGGTGTTTATGGATTTATTCGGGCTCTTCCCGGTTCGACATTCTGGGATAAGTTTTTCTTGGATGGCAGTTACTGGCTGCGTGGCCTCCGGTATGGCCCCGGGAATAATGAAACATATATCGTTGATAAAAGCGGAATGGGGGTGATGGGTTTTACCAATGCGATTATTTTAAAAGAACTCTGGCTAAAAAGGCAGTTCAATGAAAATTATGGTCTTGGCGGAGAGGATGAGGAGTGGGCAAATTACTGGCTAGTGAGAGGACATCGGGCCGTAAGGGATACGAAATTTACCGTTAGGCATTCTCACGGGCTGGGTCTTTATGGTTGGTGCAGACAATTTAAATACTGGAGTTCTACGAAAAATCCTCAACCATTTAAACGGCTGCCCTTTCGGAGAGACCCGACACATTCTTGATCGTTTCGATTGAGGCGAAATAAATAACAAAGTATCTAATTCTAGATTTTTAAACGCTTTCTCAATGAAAAAAATCGATATTAATATTTTAAGAAAACGAAAGGAGTTTGTGGCGCTTTTGGTCCGCCTGCTTTGGCTTTGGGACCGATTGGTCGCGATTGTCTGTGTGGCGGCCTTGGATGCGGCAATGGGAACATTTTTGGTTGTGGCGCTGGCGAAATTGACGCATTATCAACTGAATACCAACGTGGTTCTTTGGGGGATTTTCAGCGCTTTGTGGATAGATATTGACGCCGTTTTGTATTGGTCGCCAGTCGTTATCAGCCGGTCGCTGGAGTGGGTTGAAAGTTGGATAAGGTGGGATTCATTTTTCGAATTGATCGAATTATTGGATCGGGGGGCGGACAAATGGGCCAAGTGGATTGGGGACCACAGAAATATTCTTCATTATCCGTGGATAATAGTTCCTATCGTTCTGATCTTCTGGCGGGCTGGTTTGAGTCCTTTTTATATCTGGATTTTTTTCTGGGTAGCCTCGCCCATTTTTTCCATGACAGCGTTGATAGTTTTGGCGTCAAGTGGTTTTCGCCTCTTAGCTCAAAGAGGTGTGCGTTGAATAAATGGAGCATCAAAGTTGTTTTGTCCGAAGATATGCCGACTGAAGCTACTTGGTTTGATAATGTCGCTTCCCGGCCCATCAGGCTTTTTATCAGGGAGTTGGTTGGCGCCAGTATTCTCTTTTTGGTTTCTATCTTTTGGATGACTTTTTGATGGCAGATATTTTGCGCCTTGAATGAAATTTCCCGCAGCGTGGCGTGAAGGGACTAAGTCCCTCTCGAGAGATTTAGTCCTCTAAGCCGGGCAGCGTTGCGAGGAGTTTCATTTTTGTCATAAGAAGAATATAATTATCTTATGGGTTTGAGGTGGCAGATATTTTTATTTCATGTCCTGGCTATTTATTGCTATTGTCGCGTATTTTATTAACGCCTTTACTGCGGTTATTGATAAATCGCTTTTGGTTCGGCCGATTCCCGATCCGTTAGTTTACACGTTTTATATCGGTTTTTTAAGCGTTTTCGCGTTGATTCTGCCATATTTGTCGTGTCTTGGTTCTTTGTTCTCCTATGGCTCATTTGTCTGCGTCGGTTTATCTTGGCCCGGATTGTCCAATCTGGCAATTGATCTCGGTGCCGGTTTGATTTTTCTTGCGTCGCTTTTTCTTCTTTACTCGGCTCTCAAAAAGGGCGAAGCTTCGAGAGTTGCGCCGGTTATCGGTGGCCTAACGCCAGTTTTTATTTTGCTTCTGTCTTATTTATTTTTGGGCGAACGATTAGCTTTTTGGCAAATAACAGCTTTTGTTTTTTTGGTGGCAGGGGGGGGTGTTATTTCGCTTGAGTGGAATGTTGGCGAAGGCGGCATACGGAAAAGGCGGCTTTTTCGAAGTTGGAGGTTGAGCGTTGGCGCCGCGCTGGTTCTGGCTATTTTTTATGTTTGCGCGAAAGTAATTTATACGCATCAGGAATTTATCGCTGGATTTGTTTGGAGTCGGATGGGAAGTTTTTTAGGAAGTTTATTATTGTTGGTGTTTATCAAAAAACGAAAGGCCATCTGGAGCGCTACCAGGAATTTGGGCGCTCCAGCGGGCCAGCCCGCAAAGCTACGCTTAGCGTTGCTGGCGGGTAGCTTGCTTGTTTTTAACAAAATTTTGGCGGGAGTAGCGTTTGTTCTCCTCAATTACGCCATTTACTTGGGTAGCGCGTCTTTGGTTAACGCGGCGCAAGGAGCGCAATATGTTTTTTTGCTTGGCCTAATCGTTTTTTTCGCTAAAACAAGGCCGCGCATTTTAGAAGAGGAAATAAATTGGCCGCTTTTCGGACAAAAATTTTTAGCCGTTATTTTAATCAGCGCCGGTCTGTTAATTCTGGCGCAGGTATAATGCGAATAATGCAAAAAGTTATGCGAAAAATACGAACAAGACGCGAGTGTAAACTGTAAAATTTCGTTCGCATATTTCGCATGTCATTTCGCGTCGTTCGCATTGTATATCCATGTTTAAGAAACTCCTCGTCTTAATAATTCTCATGGCGGCGTTGGTCTGGGGGTTTAATCGTCTGAGTCAGCCGCCGACAGACATTACCCAAGATATTAAATGGGGGATATCTTTCTCGCGAATTTTTGCCAGGGATATGGGTTTGGATTGGAAAGAAGCTTATTTAGCTATCCTTGGCGAGTTGCAGCCTAAAACATTGCGCTTGCCGATATATTGGGAGGATGTGGAGCCGCGGGAGGGACAATATACTTTTAATGATTACGACTGGATGATCGAACAAGCGAAAGAAAAAAAGTTTGATATGATTTTAGTGGTTGGCAGAAAGTTGCCTCGCTGGCCGGAATGCCATGTCCCGACTTGGGCGGCAAGCAGAAGCGAGGAGGTTCAGCAGGATAAAATGCTACTTTTAATTTCCGAAATCGTCAAGAGGTATAAAACCTTGGAAAATCTTTATGCCTGGCAGGTGGAAAATGAACCGTTTTTAGCTTTTGGAGAATGTCCAACGGTGGATGCCAGTTTTCTGGACCAAGAGATTGCCCTGGTCAAGTCTCTGGACAATCGTCACCCGGTTATTGTAACTGATAGCGGAGAGTTGAGTATCTGGCTACGGGCTGCCAAGCGGGCTGATATTTTTGGCACCACCATGTATCGGGTCGTCCATCAAAAGTATCTTGGTTACGTCGAGTATCCTTTGCCGCCTAAATTCTTTTGGCTGAAAGCGAATACGATTCGTTTATTTTATCCGGGCAAGCCGATTTTTGTTTCCGAGCTTCAGGCTGAGCCATGGGGCCCGCAACTTCTTTTTGATTTACCGTTGGACGAGCAGGAAAAATCGATGACCATTAAGCAGTTTCGAGAGAACATCGCTTATGCCAAAGAGGTTGGTTTTTCTCCGGCATATCTTTGGGGCGCGGAGTGGTGGTATTGGATGAAAACGATAAATAATGATAGCAGTTATTGGAAAGAGGCGAAGAAATTGTTTAGCCAATAGTAGCTAACCAATGAAATGCAGGAGAACGGTTCTCCGCGTGAAGAACCGTTCTCTTAAAATTGATTACTATGGAAAACTTCAAATTTTTAGTAGAATCCGCGCCGGAAATTCCACATGAACAACAAAAAGAGAAGGAAGCTCTGGTAACGCCGGAGATGATCAAGGTTGCCGAAAACGCTTTGCGCGATTTCGTCGCATTAAAAGAAAGCGAGAGGGTCAAATTCTTGAAGGATAAAAAGACTAATCCCGCGACATTGAATTTGCTGCAAGCGGCGATTAAATCAATTGGCTGCGAAAGCCAAGAAATCCGTTTGAGTAAACGCATAAAAAAGGATTTACCAGAATTGACCAAGGAGTCGGTTATTATTGATCTTGGCGGGGAGTCGGGGCTTGTGGGTGATTTATATGATGAACTCCCCGAAATTAATAGCCGACTGCTGGCTCTATATGACGCGTCTCCTGATGTTTTTCGAGCGGACGGCCCGATGAGCGAAAGAAGAGAAGACTTGGAAAACCGGCTTAATAAGATGGATGAAGTTTTACGTGACGCCACGGGCTTTAAAATCACTTCGGTCTATGGTACGGATTTAAAAGTTCCTTTGCGTATGGCGAAAGAAAGAAAGTGGTTTAAGGATTCGGGGGCGATTGATACGCCGGGCCGGTGGGATAATTTGCCTGGCGGAGAGATTTATACCTGTCCTGACGAAGAAAAAGTAAGCGGAGTTTTGGTTCTGCCGGTTTTAGACTCAGAGATTAGCGGCGAACAAGGAGTAGATAAATTTGTCAGGGTTAAGATATATAGCGGAAAAATCATTTTGATTCAAGGCGGCGAATCAGCCCAAAAATTAAGACAGATACTGGAAGAAAGCGCCAAAGAAGAACATGAGGAGGGCAGTGGTAACCCGTGGAATGTTTATACAATCGCGGAAATCGCTTTTGGCGCGAATAGCAAGGCCCGCTCGGTGGTTCGGGACGAAAATCAGCCCTATAATTTTGCCGGTACTCCCACTGTTGAGGCGGAAAAGAGGTTGGGAACAATGCATCTTGCTTTCGGTGACGCTAAGCATGGCGAAGAGGAAGCGGAGGGGTTTCGAGAAGCAGTTTCCCATTTTGATTTTGTCATTCCCCGCAACGGTTTAACGGTCGAGATGTTTACTAACGAAGGCGATTTCGAGAGAGGAAAAAATGGGCGGAAGATAATCGATGACGGCAATTGGAGTTTTTTCTAAATAAATTTTGTTAAAACGCAGGAGAACGGTTCTCCACGCGGAGAACCGTTCTCCCAAAATTAAGTAGGCGAAATCATATGTATTATTTGGGTTTTGATATCGGCGGCTCGAGCACAAAGGCTGTTTTAGTCAAAGAGAAACAAATTTTAAAGTCATTGGTTGAGGATACGCCGGATAATCTTGACGGGCTGTTTAAGTTAGCCAGAAAAATGAGAGACGAGCTGGTGGAGGGAATTATACCCGATGAGATCGGCGGGGCGGGTTTTGCCGTGGCCGGCGTTCTTGATTTGGGGCGCGAGAAAGTGTTGAATAGCCCCAATATTAGTTATCTTAATAATCAACCGTTAAAAAAATTAGCGGAAGAAAAATTAAATTGGCCGATTAAATTAGAGCACGATACGCACTGTTTTCTTTTGGCGGAAAAAGAAATTGGTTCGGCCCAAGGTTTTAAAAACGTTTTTTATCTGACATTGGGAACGGGAATCGGCGGAGCGTTCATGGTTGAAGGGACTGTCGTCTTTGGCGCGCATGGTGCGGCCGGCGAACTCGGACATATAATTATTGATAATAGTAGCGGCTTAGAATACGAAGATATGGCAGCTGATAAATTTCTAAAAAAATCTTTGGGGGTGGGCTCAATGAAAGCGAGGACATTAGTTGAGTCTGGTAATCAAAAAGCGATTGAGGTCTTAAAACAAATGAGTAATAATCTTGGTATTGGCGTGGCAAACATTATAAATATTTTGGATCCGGAAGCAATTATTATCAGCGGAGGAATTAGTTGGGCGCAAGATTTTCTATTAGTAGGCATCAATCAAGCCGTTGAGAAATTTGTTAACTCGCCGGAAGCAAAAAAAACCAAAATTTTATTCAGCGAACTCGACCGCTTCGGCGGCGCGCTGGGTGCGGCGTTGATGGTCGAGAATGACTAGAAGTTAAATCTTCAGCCGAGAAGAATATCCTGAAACTACGATTTAAGCAGTTTTTTCGTTTGACAAGCAAGGCCGGTTTGGCTAAAATTTTAACATGAGCAAGAAAAAAATATACTTGGATTACGCCGCGACGACGCCGGTTGACGAGGAAGTTTTTGAAGCGATGAAGCCCTATTTTTGCGAAAAATTCGGTAATCCGTCATCTTCGCATCAATTCGGCAAAGAGACGCGCGAGGCGGTTGAGGCGGCCAGGAAGCAGGTGGCCGATTTTTTGCGTTGCAAGCCAGAAGAAATTATTTTTACCAGCGGCGCGACGGAAAGTAATAATCTGGCCATCAGGGGTGTAACAGCAAAGAGTATAGGGCAAAAGAAATCCGGCGCGGGTTTTGTGCCGCATGTGATAACGTCGTCTGTCGAACACTCTTGTGTTTTGAATGCTTGCAAAACTCTCGAAGATGATAAATTGGCGGAAGTAACATATTTGTCGGTTAATAAGGAGGGGCTGGTGGAAATTGAAGAGATTGAAAGGGCGGTGAAAAGCAGGACGGTCTTGGTTTCCATTATGTACGCCAACAACGAGATCGGGACGGTCCAGCCGATCGAGGAAATCGGTAATCTGATCAAACGGCTTAATGGCTCACGCGGCGGAGAGCGGAGCAGCCGGATTTATTTTCACACTGACGCGGTACAGGCGATAAACTATCTTGATTGCGATGTTAATACGCTTGGAGTTGATTTGCTCTCGATTTCCGCGCATAAATTTTACGGGCCGAAAGGTGTGGGCGCGCTTTTTATAAAAGAAGGCACCTCAATTGCCAGAATTCAGGATGGCGGCGGCCAGGAATTTGGAATGCGGCCCGGGACCCACAATGTTCCGGGGATTGTTGGTTTGGGAGAGGCGATTACCAAAATAAAAAATAATGAATCAGTAAATGAGAATATCGAAAGGCTGAGCGACAAATTAATTGACGGCATATTAAAATCCGTGCCGAATTCCAAGCTTAACGGTTCGTGCAAGAAAAGATTACCTAACAATGTAAATATTAGTTTTCCGGGCGCGGAGGGAGAAGCGATTTTATTGGCCTTGAGCTTTGAGGGCGTTGCTGTTTCCACCGGATCAGCTTGCGCTTCCAGCGACCTAAGGCCGTCACATGTTTTGGTTGCCTTAGGTCTTGGCCCGGCGGATTATCATTCAAGCGTACGCTTTACGTTGGGCAAATATACGACCGAAGAAGAAATTGGCCGCGTGTTAACGGTTTTGCCTGGAATTATTGAGCGGCTGCGTAAAATAAGTGGTCAAGCTTAGCTTGATTACCGCCCCGTTTGGCGGAGCGGAAACTAAATTAAATTTATGTCGATTGATTACTCGGAAAAAGTAATAAAACATTTTTTCAACCCGCAAAACATGGGAAAAATGGAAGATCCGGACGGCGTGGGAACGGCCGGCAATATTGCCTGCGGCGATGAAATGACGATTTGCATCAAGGTGAAAGGGGCGGCGGGCGATGACAGGGAAAATGATGTTGTTGAAGATGTCAGATTCGAGACTTTGGGATGCGCGGCGGCCATTGCCACTTCATCAATGGTTACAGAATTGGCTAAGGGGAAAACCATCAAAGAAGCGAAACAGATCAGCCTTAAAGACGTGGCTGGCGAGTTGGGCGGCCTGCCCCCGATTAAAATGCATTGTTCCAATATGGCGGCCGACGCGCTGCATAAAGCGATAGAAGACTACTTACAAAAATCCAAATGATAAAATCTAAGGAGAAAACGGTAAAAGCCGTGTTGAGGGAAAGATAAAGCCGCAGAACCACGCAGAACAATACCCCACACAAGAAACTTCGTTTCTGTGCGGGGCAGGCGCAGAACCACGCAGAAATTTGTTCGCTTTTGGCGAAGAAATCTTCAGCGAAGCTGAACATTTTCCGCGTAGTTCCGCGTAGAAGCGAGTCCGCGGAGCGGACGAGCGGTTCAGCGTAGTTCAGCGATAGTATGCAAATAGACCGTTTTACAATTAAAGCTCAGGAGGCTCTGCGTGACGCGCATATTTTAGCAACGCAGCGTAATCATCAGCAGATCGATACTCTTCATCTTTTAAGCGCGCTTATTTCTCAAAAGGCAACCGTGGTTATGCCGCTTTTGGAAGGATTGGGGACTAATATTTCTTTTCTTGAGGCGGAAGTTGAAAAAGGAATGGCTAATTTGGTGCAGATGTCTGGTGATGTCGCAGTCGGACAGATCTTTATTACTCAAGAACTAAACCATGTTTTAAATCAAGCCGCGACTGAGGCTAAAAATTTGCAAGACGAATATATTTCCTGCGAACATTTATTTCTGGCTATTCTTGAGGCTTCGCCGAAAGTTAAGGATTTATTAAAATCGTTTGAAGTTACGAAAGAAAGAGTGTTGGGGATTTTGGGCGATGTTCGGGGAGCGCAGCACGTAACTGATGCGGAGCCGGAGAGTAAATATCAAGTCTTGGAAAAATACGCGCGTAATTTAACTGAGTTGGCTCGAAAAGAAAAGCTGGATCCTGTTATCGGCCGCGACGAGGAGATCAGGCGGGTAATGCAGGTTTTATCGAGGCGTACCAAAAATAACCCGGTTCTTATTGGCGAGGCGGGTGTTGGCAAGACGGCGATTGCCGAGGGTTTGGCGCAGCGAATTACCGCTGGGGACGTGCCGGATTCGATTAGGGACAAAGAGCTGATTGCTTTGGACTTGGGCGCCTTGATCGCTGGCACCAAATTTCGCGGTGAGTTCGAAGATAGGATCAAGGCGGTGTTAAAAGAAATTGATCGTTCAGCTGGCAAATATATTTTATTTATTGATGAACTTCATACGCTTGTTGGCGCGGGCGCGGCTGAAGGTTCAATTGACGCCTCTAATTTATTAAAACCCGCTTTGGCGCGTGGCGAGTTAAGAGCGATCGGCGCCACCACGCTAAAAGAATATCAGAAATATATCGAGAGAGATCCTGCTCTGGAACGCAGATTTCAGCCGGTTTTGGTGACTGAGCCGTCGATTGAAGATACCATCGCTATTTTGAGAGGTATCAAGGAAAAATATGAAGTCCATCATGGTGTCCGGATCATTGATCAGGCGCTGGTGGCGGCGGCTAATTTATCCGCCCGCTATATTAGCGATCGTTTTTTGCCTGACAAAGCGGTTGATTTGATGGATGAAGCCGCTTCAGCCTTACGTATGGAAATTGACAGCATGCCGACCGAACTCGATCGGGCCAAGCGGAAAATGATAAAGCTGGAAATTGAGCGGCAGGCGCTTAAAAAAGAAAAAAATCCGGAATCCAGATCCCGGCTAAAGAAGATCGAAAAAGACTTAGCCGAGCTAAAAGAGGCGACGCAAGGTCTTGAGATGCGCTGGAAGTCGGAAAAAGACATTATTTCCAAGATAAGGGAATCAAAGGCGCGAATTGATAAATTGAAGCAGGAAGCGGATATTGCTGAGCGCTCTGGTGAGCTGCAAAAAGTGGCGGAAATCCGCTACGGACGCATTCCAGAGGCGGAAAAAGAAATGAAGTCCGCGCAAAAGAAGCTGACGGAAATTCAAAAGGGTTCGCCGATCCTGAAGGAAGAAATAACCGAAGCGGATGTGGCCAGAGTTGTTTCGCGCTGGACCGGCATTCCGGTTGCGCGGATGCTTGAGTCGGAAGCGGAGAAATTAACCAGAATGGAGGATGAGCTTCATAAAAGAGTTATCGGCCAAGACGAAGCGGTCAAGGCCGTGGCGGCGGCGGTGCGCCGCGCCAGAGCGGGCGTGTCAGAAGAGGGCAGACCGATTGGCTCTTTTATGTTTTTGGGCCCGACTGGCGTTGGCAAAACAGAGCTTTCTCGCGCTTTGGCCGAATTTATGTTTGATGAAGAAAACGCCGTAATCAGAATTGACATGTCGGAATATATGGAAAAACACGCGGTGGCGAGAATGGTTGGTTCGCCGCCAGGATATGTCGGTTATGAAGAGGGCGGACAATTGACCGAAGCGGTCAGAAGGCGGCCGTACAGCGTGATTCTTTTTGATGAAATTGAAAAAGCCCACCCGGAAGTTTTTAATATTCTGTTGCAAGTCTTAGATAATGGCCGGTTAACCGATGCCAAGGGGCGGGTGGTTAATTTCAAAAACACAGTCATTATCATGACTTCCAACATCGGCAATGAGGTATTAAGAAAAGTCTCGCTTGGCTTTTTGGCGGACGGAGATAAAGAACCGGAACAGGAAACTTCGGAAGAGATAAAATTAAGGGTTTTTGAAGAGTTAAAAAAGCATTTTAAGCCGGAATTTCTTAATCGAATTGACGAAATCATTGTTTTTCATACTTTATCTAAAGATGATTTGGCTAAGATAATTGATTTACAGTTGGCACTTGTGTCCGAACGTCTGGCCAATAAGAAAATCAAGATTAAAGTCAGCCCCAAAGCCAAGAAGTTTTTGGTTGAAAAGGGTTACGATCCGACCTATGGCGCCCGGCCGCTCAAGCGGGTTATCCAGCAGATGATTCTGGATGAAATTGCCAAGCAGATAATCGCCGGAAAAATCCAGGAAGGCCAAAAAGTTGAAGTTGACGCTCCGGGTGATAAAATTGTGATTAAATGAAAAATATCAAAAAAAGGAGGTGATAGAGTGAAACGTTACGTTATTCCTTGCGTAGCCCACCGTTGTAGCGGCAGTTAGGTCGAGGAGGGGCGCTTTTGTTAATTTAGCGCCGCTCCTTAAAAAGGTTTTTCCGAAAGCCCGACATTGTGTCGGGGTATTTTTATTTTGACGAGAAAGGGTTTTATTTGCTATGATGGGAGTACTCGTAAACATATAAATCTATGAAAAAATTCTGGTTTTTTATTTTTATTGTTATTATTGGCGCATTAGCCGGAATTTTAGGCAGCCAGTTTCTGGCTCCTTATTTAGCTCACGCGCCTTCATTTGACGGGATAGGCTGGTTGAAGAATGGCAATAGCGGAACAACGATAATTCAAAAGACGGAAGAAAAAACTATTCGTGAAGATACGGCAGTTGAAGACGCTATCAGTAAAATTGACGCATCGGCGGTGGGCGTAATCGGCGGCAGTAAGCCGGCTATTTCTAAGACAATTAAAAAACCCTTACCGACAGTTTCTTTGTTCGGAACCGGTTTTTTGGTTACGAGCGATGGCTTGATTCTTGCGGCCAGCTCAACGGTTCCGGCGAAAAATTATGAATATAGCGTTGTCCGCGACGGAAAGACTGTTTCGGCAGAAGTCGTTAAAAGAGACGACAATTTGGGCTTGGTTTTGTTAAAAATCCAGCAGTCCAACTTGCCGGTTGTTTCCTGGGCTGATTTCGACAGCTTGCGGTTGGGCGTGCGGCTGGTCTTATTTGGAGTTGACGCCTCAAATAATTTTCAAAAATTCGTTGATTGGGGAATCGCCGCGTCTTTTTCCGGCAAAAATTTTTCCGTCAGCATGGATAAAGAACCAGGTGAGGCTAACGGCGCGCCGATAATAACCACTTTGGGCGAGGTGGCTGGAATGGTTTTGGTTGATAAAAACGGAAATTTGAAAGTCGTGGCAAGCGATGTAATA
>PFOG01000124.1:15491-21727 GCA_002792395.1 Candidatus Portnoybacteria bacterium CG_4_10_14_0_2_um_filter_44_20
TGTAATAAAGGATTTTTTGGGGCAATAAATTAATAAATTAAATCTATGATTGACGGTGTTAAAATAAAACAATTGAAAGTTTTTTCCGATGACAGGGGATTTATAACTGAAGTTACTAAAAGCGGAGAGGAAGTATTCGTTGAGATAAAGCAAGCGACCTATACGGAAACATACCCCGGTGTGATTAAGGCTTTCCATTGGCATAAAAAGCAGACTGATATTTGGTTTGTCGCTTCCGGAATGGCGCAAGTTGTTTTATATGATTTGCGGGAAGATTCGTTGACGCGCGGCCAAACCGACATTTTTTATTTAGGCGAACAGAACAGAGCGGCGCTTTTAATTCCGCCCGGGGTGGCGCATGGCTATCGGGTTTTGGGCGGAAAACCGGTCAAGCTTTTCTATCATACCGATCAGGCATACGATCCGCAGAATCCCGATGAAGAGCGGATTTCTTTTGACGATCCGACGATTAGTTTCGATTGGAGTACAAAAAATAGGTAATTGCTCTTAATAGATATTGCTTGCTAAATTCATGAATTCTACCAAGGTCGTAATTATCGGCGCCAAGGGTAATTTGGGGCAAGAGTTAGTAGGGGTTTTCGGCGATGACTCAAAGTATCAAGTGATTGGTTGGGACAGGGAGGAAATTGATATTACGAACAAGAGACGGGTTGAAGAAAAAATATCGGGATTATCTCCGCGGATTCTGATTAACGCCGCGGCCTATAACGCGGTTGACAAATGCGAAGAGCCGGCTGAATTCGAAATTGCCAAAAAAATAAACGGCGAAGCGGTGGGATTTTTGGCGGGAGCCGCCAAGAAGATCGGAGCGGTCATGGTTCACTATAGCACTGACTATGTTTTTGATGGCGAGAATAAAGATGGATACAAAGAAGACGATAAACCAAATCCGATCAGCCGTTACGCGGAAAGTAAACTTTTGGGAGAGCGGCGTCTTCAAGAAGGCGCGAATGAATTTTATCTGATCCGTCTCTCGCGGCTTTTCGGTCGGCCAGGCAGCTCTGCTCTTTCGAAGGAAAGTTTTGTCGACGCGATGCTTCGCATGGCGCGGGGAAAAGACGAGCTGAAAATAGTTGACGAAGAAGCAAGTTGTTTTACCTACGCGCCGGATTTGGCGCGGGCAACCAAAAATATTATTGAGACAAAAGTGCCTTTCGGAATCTATCATCAATTTAACAAGGGCGCTTATACCTGGTATGAGGCGGCGGTTAAAATTTTCAAAGAAGCTGGCTTGAAGACCAAGGTAATTCCCGTACCGGCGGAAAGATTTCCTCGCCCGGCCAAAAGACCGAAATATTCCATTCTTTTAAATACAAAACTGCCGCCCTTGCGTTTTTTCGAAGAGGCGCTGAGGGAATATTTGGAAAAATATAAATAAAATCCGGGCCTGTCGTCATCCTGAACTTGTTTCAGGATCTTAAGAAATGAGGAAACGAAAATTCTACGCGTATATCACTACAAATAAACATAACACGACTTTTTATATAGGAATAACCGGAAATTTACTTGAAAGGATGTATCAGCACAAAAATGGTTTGGCAGAGGGATTTACAAAAAGATACAAATTGACCAAATTAGTGTACTACGAAGAATTTGATAGCGCATATTCTGCGATAAGAAGAGAGAAGCAATTAAAGAATTGGCACAGAGATTGGAAAATAAATTTAATCAAGGAAAACAACTCAAATTTTGAAGATTTATCCGAAGATTGGTTAAAAGAGATGCCGAAACAAGTTCGGCATGACGGAAAGGAGACAAGATAAATATGAAGTTATTAGTTACCGGCGGAGCCGGTTTCATCGGCTCCAATTTTATCAAATATATCTTGAATAAATATCCGGATTATTCTGTCGTTAATCTGGATATTTTGACTTACGCCGGCAATCTGGAAAATTTGAAAGAGGCTAAGAATAACCCCGGGTACAAATTCGTCAAGGGCGATATCTGTGACCGGGAATTGGCGGATAGCTTAGTTAAAGATATTGACGCAATCGTGCATTTCGCGGCTGAAAGCCATGTTGACCGCTCGATTTTGGACGCCTCGCCGTTTATCAAAACCAATGTTTTGGGGACGCAGGTTTTACTGGAGGCGGCGCGGGCAAAAGATGTCCGTTTCCATCATGTTTCAACCGATGAAGTGTTCGGCAGTTTGGGGCCGGACGATGAACCTTTCAACGAGAATACTCCTTATGGCCCAAGAAGCCCATATTCCGCCTCTAAAGCGGCTTCCGACCACTTGGTTCGCGCCTATTTCCATACTCATAATTTGCCAATCACGATTTCCAATTGTACCAACAACTACGGGCCATATCAGTTTCCTGAAAAATTTATCCCGCTTTTTGTCACCAATTTGCTGGAAGGCAAGAAAGTGCCGCTCTATGGCGATGGATTGAATGTTCGTGACTGGCTTTATACCGAAGATCATTGCCGGGCGATCGACGCCGTTTTACATAGAGGGAAAATCGGCGAAACGTATTGTGTCGGCGGAAATTGTGAAAAAACCAATATTGAAATAGCTAAAACAATTTTGAAATTATTGGATAAAGACGAAAGTTCGATCGAGCCTGTTAAGGACAGGCTTGGCCACGACCGGCGTTACGCCATGAGCATTAAAAAAATTAGCGAAGAGCTCGGCTGGCAACCGGAGGTAAATTTCGAAGAAGGCTTGCAAAAAACAATCGAATGGTATAAGAATAATGAAAACTGGTGGCAGAAGATAAAATCAGGAGAATATCTTGATTATTATAAAGTTCAGTATTGTGAGCGGAACGCTCACGCACGCTACGCTTAATAAAGAAAGATAGGGGAGGCGCATCGTGGAGGAGTTATCGTTGTGGCGATGGTATGGTTCTTTGATATATGAACATCTGGCGGATGTGTTGACGATGTGCCGGATTTGGATTGTCTGCTATCTGGCGTCTTGTTTTTTCTTTCTCGGCCTGGATCCCTGGATTGACCCCAGATTTTTTTGGTTGCTGGTCGTTGCCGCCCTGACAGGTTTGTTTGACGGGATCGTCGCGCGGCGAACTCGGAAAACTCCATCCGAATTTGGCAAGAATTTCGATAAAGTGGCTGATAAGATCTGCGAGGCTTTTATTTTTTCGGTAATGATCACAATGATTTGTTGGGCGGGACAATATTGGTTATTACTGTTTTTTATCCCGAGTATTCGCACCGAAAGCTTTCTGGTTGGCGTTTCGTTCTATAATCACAGGAATGGCAATGATGATTGCGCCAATCAGTGGGGCAAACGAAAAATGGCGTTGTATTTCGCCATCGGCATTTTGTGGCTGATGCCGACCGGCTACTGGCATTTTTTGCAAAGCGCAACCGGCATTAGTTCGGGAGGATATTATTATATATTCTTTGCTCTTTCGCTTTTTACGGCCGCAATCTTGGGGTTGGTGGGTTTTTTTGAATATCTGAAGAAAGCATATCAAGACCGAAAATAATTTATTTGTGGCTTGCGACTCCGCTCCGATAGAGTTTCCAATTTTGTATTCTTGACCTCGTAGAATTATGGCACGGTCGTAGCTCTGAGTTTGGCGAATAATGAACAACCGGATGAGGACTGTTCTCTTTGGGAGGACAGTCCCCCGGAAATTATAGTCGGGAAAATCATAATCAAAGCCGATTTTTCCCAATTCGCGGTTTTCGGCTACTTGCGCCAGAAAAGGCGACTTTACACATTATTCACCAAACCGAGCTCACGGGGTTGACTTTTTTTGGCGGTTGTGATAGACTACTGATACTTGCCGACTGGAGCCGAAAAGATAGGAGACGATGAGTCGGCTCTATCGGCCCGGCGGGTGCATATCCGACCATGCCGTACAGATCGGGCAGGGATACGGCGCGCTTGCCGGCAGGACCCTCGGGCTGGGTTACTATTGATGCTTGGCCCGGGGGGGAGACGTAGTTCCCTGCCAGTGTCTCCTGGGGAGGTCTGGCAGGCTTGCCCGCGGTTCAGTTCGTTGATGGGCCGATCAATCGAGGCGGGCTAAGATTGAGCGGTGCCCACGGGTTGCCATGGAACTCGTGGGATGGTCTTGGGGAGAGGGTTTCTTGATTCCGGCGGTGCCTCTGCCGGAAAACGCGCCTACCTGGTTGCGTGCGGCCGGTTCGTCGCAGGCGCGAATGGGGATTCGGGACGGCTTACGCGCGTCCCGATACCCCGATGAATAACCCGGGACCGTTTGGTTCCGGGACCCCCATCCTCTCCCCACGGCCAGTTGTTCTTTGGCTCTTTCCCTCTCGCAGAGACCGAGAGAAATAATGCTGTATTCTATTAATTGGCTCCGGCCCAAAGCTTGCTAACGAGCAATGGGGTCTCTCCGGGCCTTTTTTAATTGCAAAAATTACGAGAACGGTTCTCGTAAAATTTGCAAAAATTACGAGAACGGTTCTCGAAAAATTATCATTTTGGTACGACACGGAAAAACGGGGGGTTGACGGAATATCACATCTTTTTATATGATGGATATGCGTTATGAATTTTTGTTTTAACGATTTTCAAAAAAGGGCGCTTGATCTGTGTTTGGCCATTAATCGGTTGGCTTCTTTATTTTCTTCGGAAAGCGAGATTTTGTGTGGCCAGATCAAGGAGCTTGCCAACAGCTTGACTGCCGATATTTTAGTGGTTGAAAGAGTGGGTGGCGCCATGCCCCTGAATCTCCCCGCCTCTTTGGTGAAGAGTTTTTTTGATGAACTTTCCATTTCAATCGTAAAAGATGTAGATCGGCTTACAGCTTTTTTAGAAATTGCCATGGCGCAAAATAGAGAAAAAATCCGGCCGATTAATTTTGATATTTTGATACGTGAATATCAGAGATTGAGGAGCGAAATGTTTTCCCAAGCTGCCGCCACGTTTCAGCCAGCCAGAGATTCTCAGACGGATGGCGTTGGAGAGGTAGCCAGCCGAATTTGCGAACAGGTTCATGAGGCGCCGAAAATAGAAAGAAGAATTTCGTTTCCGATCAAAAAAGTATATTATCAGAAACCAGTTAACCGGCCAATTGTTAAAAAAGAAATATCTTTGAGGCAGAAGAAACTTTTGGGCGCCATTAAAAAAAATCGCGAAGCTCGAATGAGCGATTTTCTTGGTGTTTTTAAGAATGAAGTGACGGAAAGGACGTTGAGGAACGACTTAAAGGGTTTAGTGGGCGCGGGGGTTGTCAGGTCGGAGGGAGAATTTAAGACAAGAAGATACTATATCTCATAATGCGAATAATACGAACCAGCATGCGAAAACCGCGAAAAATCGTTCGCATATTTCGCATCGGTATTTCGCTGGTTTCGCATTAGTTTTATGAAGGGCATTATTCTCGCTGGCGGAACGGCGACGCGGCTGTTTCCGTTAACCGCTACAACATCTAAGCAGCTTCTCCCGGTTTACGACCGGCAGATGGTTTTTTATCCGCTTAACACGTTAGTTAAGGGCGGCATTAAGGATATTTTAATGATCGTGGCGCCGGACCATTCGGGGCAATTTTTAAACCTTTTGGGTTCGCTTTTGAAAAATCATGGTGTTAGCATTATGTTTGAGGTGCAGAAGGTTCCTCGCGGGTTAGCCGATGCCTTCATTGTCGGTGAGACTTTTATCGACGATGATAATGTGACGATGATTTTGGGCGACAATATCTTTGAAGACGATTTTGGCGCGCAGATCAAAGATTTTAAATCCGGCGGCCATATTTTTGCCAAAAAAGTGTCGGATCCCGAACGCTCCGGCGTGGTGAAGTTTGACGAGAATGGCCGCGTCCTGCAGATCGTTGAAAAACCCAAAGAATGGATCAGTGATTATGCCATTCCCGGTTTGTATATTTATGACCAACGCGTTTGTGGGGCAGCCAGGACAGTTAAACCGTCAGAGCGCGGAGAGATTGAAATAACGTCTTTGCATAATTATTATTTAGAACTGGGAGAATTGACGGTTAGTAAGTGTGAAGGCGAGTGGCTGGATGCCGGGACTTTTGATTCGTTGCTTGAGGCTTCCACGATCGTTAAGCAGAAAGAATTGCGCAAGAATTTTCACCCGATTATCAATCAAGCAATTGCCGAATTTAACGAAGAATTAAAAAATATTTGTAAAAAAAGGCTGCTGTAATTAATGCGAGATTACGAAATTTGATGCTAATTATGCGAACCTGTTTTTCGTATTATTCGCATATTGTTTCGTATTATTCGCATTATGTTAGTGAAAATCAAAAAAGCGATCG
>PFOG01000005.1 GCA_002792395.1 Candidatus Portnoybacteria bacterium CG_4_10_14_0_2_um_filter_44_20
TGAGCGGCTTAAAGCGCTGGCTTGCCCCGTAGAAAAGCGGTGGGGTGCCTGAGTGGTTTAAGGGGACAGTCTTGAAAACTGTTGTACCTGCAAAGGTACCGTGAGTTCGAATCTCACCCCCACCGCTTTCGTACGGGGTCGAGAAAAACCAGTTGGGGAGCAATCCTCTCGGGGGTTCGAATCCTCCACCCTCCGCTCTTCGCCCCGCGGCTTCCCAACCCAATCCATTCGTAAATCTTTCCGCCAACGGCGGATCCGCCTTTGGCGGAAAATCGTGATTCGAAATTCACAATCATGACTAATATTCTTGATCTCAAAAACAAAAATATTTTCCGAGATAAAGCAAAACCCGAAAGAGAACCGGCGGAAAAATTAACGCGGACAAGTGAAAGCCCTTGGGCCGTCGAAGAAACAGCAGAAAAAACAAAAAGCGTGGCGAAAAAAATGGAACTGGGAGACATGCAAAAACCAGAAGCTGCGCGAAAAAATGACGACTCTGCCAAAGACAATTCTCCTCTTTTAGAATGGGTGGCGCCAGAATTTATTAAATATTACAAAGAACCAGAATGGTTCATGGTCGGAGGATTGGTGGTTTTCGGCCTTTTGCTTTTTGCCCTCTTTACTAAAAATTTTATTTTTGCTTTAATAATTATCTTGGCGTCGTTTACGATTTTTATTTGGACACAAAAGGAACCGAAAAAAATCGCTTTTTCCATCACGCCCAAGGGAATCATGATCAATAAAAAGAACCTTTTGGTTTTTGACGACTTAAAGTCTTTTTGGGTTTTTAACGAACCGTCGGAAACGAAATATATCAGCATAGAAAGCAAAAAAGTTTTTATGCCCCGAATCGCAATCCCGTTGGGCGAACAACGCCCGGAAGAAATCCGCCAGGTATTATCAAAATTTTTGCCAGAAAAAGAACAGGAAAAATCGCTTATTGATGCTATGGGAAAACACTTTAGATATTAAATAAACCCTCGCAAGTTAACGGAAAAAACGCGAGATTGCGAAGCCCCGCACAACCCCCTCGTAGTTCAGCGGACAGAACATGAGATTGCGCCTGCCCGCCATGACCTGAGCCCTCATAGCTCAATGGACAGAGCACAGGTTTGCGGAACCTGAGATGAAGGTCCGATTCCTTCTGAGGGCACTAGCGATGGCAGGCGAGGATCTCAAGATCCAAGTTCGATTCTTGGCGAGGGGACAAAATTAAATATCAAACGGGCCTGTAGTATAACGGTAATACACCTGCATGGCATGCATGAGTCGAGGGTTCAACTCCCTCCAGGTCCACCAAGCTCAGCTTGGTCACAGCGCGCCCCGCAGTATTGCGGGGAGGTCGCCGGTTTCACCCTTGGGCGACCAACCCGTAGGGTGGCAAGTCCGGCACGGTCCACCAAACGAAACATGAAAAAATATTTCAACAAAGCAATTAAAATTCTTTTGATAACCAACGGATTCATTCTTATCGCCGGGGCTATGATAGGCCCCATTTACGCGTTATTCGTGGAAAAAATTGGCGGTGATTTGCTTGACGCAAGTTACGCCTTTGCAGTCTTTGCTTTGGCCGGAGGAATTACCACCCTTATCTCTGGTAAGTACAGCGACAAGCTGAAAGAAAACGAACTCATTCTGGTAATCGGTTATGGGATAGTGGGAGTCGGTTCTTTAAGCTACATGCTTGTGAATTCAATTTGGTCGCTTCTGCTCGTACAAGTTATCATTGGCCTAGGGGAAGCTATTTACGCGCCTGCCTTTGACGCGGTTTATTCGAAACATCTTGACGATCACCATCACGGGAGAGAATGGGGAGCCTGGGAAGCGACAAATTACTTCACAGCAGCCTTTGGCGCGATCGCTGGCGGCATTTTGGTAACACTTTTTAGCTTCAACGCGATGTTCGCAATAATGGGCCTCCTCTGTTTCGTTAATGCCATTTATATTCTTCGCCTACCAAGAAAGGTTTTGTAAAATTAGAATTGACAAAATGGGGTATCATTACAAACGAACAGATTCAAAAGATATAACGACCCAAAAAGCACCTTAACAATTCACGCGGAGGAAAAAGCAAGTGATAAAAGCCTTTAAGATCGCTCAATTGTTCGGCATTGATTTTGAAATCGACCTAAGTTGGTTTGTAGTCCTAGTTTTAATTATCTGGTCTCTGACACAGTACTTTTTGCAAACGCTACCATCTTGTTCTCTCGTTTTTGGCGTTTTTGTTGCAACCTTTTCCGCTATTCTATTTTTTCTCTCCCTCCTGCTACACGAATTAGCGCATAGTCTAGTTGGCAAAATATTTGATATCCACGTTACAAAAATCACGCTTTTTCTTCTCGGAGGAGTAGCTCAATTTGACAACAGGGGATATCTGAAATCACCGAAAGCAGAATTCGCGATGGCTGCCGCCGGGCCCCTTTGTAGTCTTTGTTTGGCCGGACTCTACCTTGCCTTGCTGAATTTTCTGCCATTAGACTGGATCAGGCATATTTGGTTTTACCTCTTCGCAATCAACCTTATCCTTGCCATTTTTAACACAATTCCCGCCTTTCCCATGGATGGCGGGAGAATGTTAAGAGCAATTATCTGGTGGAGAACAAAAAACCTATTAAAATCTACAGCGACTGCCAAAATAATCTCAAAAATGCTGATCCCGTGGTTGGTGGCCGGACTCTATTTCTGGGGCGGTCCCTATAACGCCCTCTGGGGATTACTCATCGCGTTTTTTATCTGGACGGCGGCAGAGGACGAATATCGATTTATAAAAACAAGGGAAAAACTGGGCAACCTGAAAGTAAGAGATCTAATAGAAACCATCAAGGCGCCTTTCCTAAAATCCGAGGGCGACGAAAATATCTTTTGCGCGCCCGAAGACGACCTCATAGAAACAGTGCTAAAGATGCGGCAATTAAAACAACTATCCTTGTTAGTCATCGACCGAAACCTCGTCGCTGGAGAAATCCGATTGAGCAGAATTGTGGAATATCTGAATAATCAATAACGATTAAAAACGCATCGCCCCGTCAAACGACGGGGTTTTTCTTGCGGAAAAATTCTTTTTTCGATAAACTGAATAATATTGGAGGGGTGTTCCGAATCGGCAAGGAGCCGCTCTCGAAAAGCGGTGGGTGAAAGCCCGTGCGAGTTCGAGTCTCGCCCCCTCCGCACTATTGACATTTTCATCAAAATATGATAGCATCTTAAACAATGCGGAGGCCCGCCGGCAGGGCTCAATCCGAAAATCATATGTTCAAATTTTCT
>PFOG01000146.1 GCA_002792395.1 Candidatus Portnoybacteria bacterium CG_4_10_14_0_2_um_filter_44_20
AGCAGAAGACGGCGCGATAATCAGTCTGGTCGAGAGTTTGATAGACTTCCGAATTTATCTTGATGCCGAGGGCGTTAAGAAAATCACGAAGAGGAAGATATTGGTAAATAGTAGCGTTAAAAGAAACTTCCTTGTAAGATTCCTTCCCCCTCTGCGCTTCCTGATAGGCGCTCAAATACGCGTCCACAACCTGATTGCCGGCCGGACCGGAAAGTTGGCTGACGACGGGCGAAAACGACATTGACGGGATTGAACCAGACGGGGATCCAACGCCTAATTCCTGATTGCTAGGCCAGACAACTTCGGTTATAGTTGATGACGGCGTTTGCTGGGCCGAATTCAAAGAAGCCGATGTTCCGGTTTGATCAGAGAGTTGCGAAGTAGACGAAGTTTCTTTGAGGCCGTAATACCCGATGCCAACCGCGCCGGCAGCGCCCAAAATCACCAGAATAACGACGATTATATTGAAATTATTGAATTTTATTGTATCCATTAAAAGTTGAGTTTTTATTGATTTAAAGCTTTATGTCAAAATCAAGCAATCGATAACTCCGTTATCTCGTGAACAAATTCACCGCCTTCACCGATCCTCCTCGGCTTAAAAAACTACCGAGGCTTTCTGCTCTAAAACCTCCTGACATAGAGTTCCATACCATTCCATTGCCTATATATACACCCGCATGATTTCCTGCCACACCCCCTGCCCCCCTAACTATTATGTCTCCCGGTTGCAAGTTACCGCTATTTATATAAGACCGGGCCGCGCTATATTGATATTCCGCGCTTTTAATCATATCATAAGTGCTGCGTGCGGGGTCCGCGCCTCCTGAATCTACTACAAACCGTTCCGCGCCTCCTGAACAATCTGTTTTGCCAGACCACGGATCTCCCCCTCTTTTATAGTCTAATTCGTTACTTAACTTATTAGCCATGCTTCGGGCTTGTTGTGGAGTAAGACTGCCTGTTTGCCGAGTAGATTGTGTCGCGCCGCTCTGACTGCCGCTTTGCGAACCGCTTTGGCCGCTACCCTGCGAACTGCTACCGCCGCCAGCAGTCGGGCAGCTGCAAGTTTTTCCATCAGAAAGCCAACTCATGGGCACAGGCACCTTTGGATTCAGCCATGGGGGATTACAATACTCAAGATGTCCGCACCAACAAGCGCACCAGTCGCAATGGGCCCCGGCTGCTGAGGTTTTAATCCCGGCGCCAGTGTTAGCGCCATAGCCACCACAGCCAGCACCCGCATAAATAATCGGACTCATCTGGGCAATGTTGGGAAAGCTTATCGCCACCACAATCAATATCCCGACAATAAATTGTACTATCTTTTGATGCTTGATCATTTTGAAAAATTATTTTTTTCTTTCGACAAGTTTATTCTAACAAAGATAACGCCTTATATCTATAACGATTATCCACAAGCAATCGCCGATAAACAAAAACCCCGACAGAAGGGGCCAACAAAATTCAAGACTATGCGTCAAAATGAAGACTTATCTCATTTTATAGTTCTCGACGCCCCGGCCAGCGGATTTTTCGCGCCCCTAACCTCAAAATGCAAATGACAACCGGTTGAACGACCGGTGGTCCCCATATAGGCAATAAGCTGTCCCTGAATTACCGATTCGCCAACGGAAACCAAAAGCTGAGTGGCGTGCGCATAGAGAGTAACTACGCCGTTAGGATGTTGAATTTTAATATATTTGCCGTAACCACCGTTCCAACCCGTACCATCAGAAAGAATAACCTGTCCGGCGGCGGCGGCATAAATAGGCGTGCCGCAATGGTTGGCAACATCAACACCGTTGTTCGAATGGATTCTACCCCAAACAAAGCCGGTTGTCGGATAAATTAACCAGTTATTAGCCTGCCCAACCGAAGAGGCATATTGGGGCGCCGAATATTTTGGCTTGGCCGGCGCCGCTTTCACAGATACAGGCATTTCTCCGCCCGGAATAATGACATAGTCTCCGGACTTCAAACTTCCACTTTCCGGCAGAGAATTAAAGGCAATGATTTCATCTTCCTTTCCGCTGTATTTTTTGGCCAGCGAAGCAATCGTATCGTTGGAAGAAATTTTCACTCTGACTCCATTGATAGGCAAAACAATCAGTTTGTCTCCCGGACGAATAATATCACCATCTTTTAATCCATTTGCCCAAAGCAAGGTATAGGTATTAATGTTAAAAGCATTGGCAATATCTTCAGGAGTATCTCCGCTTTTAACAACATATTCCAGAATATCCTTGCGAAAACCGCTAAAATCAGCATTGGGCAAGAGGCTATTCATCGCCATCACGCTATTTTCCTGAAAAAAAACTACGTCGGCGTTTTCTGCAGAATCATCGGCAGAAAAATCAATCGCGCCTTTGGCAGAATCAAATAAAAGCTGTTCTAATCCCGCAACGGGTCCGCCCATAACTCCGGCGACCGATTCTGCCGGAACATCATCGGTAATTACTTGCTTGCTGTCCAGCCGCACGCCGTCGACGCCTCCTCTCCCGCCGGGCCAGATAAGACTTTTTCCAAAAAGCAGAAAAAATAAAACAACTGCTGCCACTGTCAGCAGTTTTTCAAAACGCCTTTTTTTATCCCGTCGGCCATTCGGAAAGCTCGGGACAGAATTTGAATGGTCAGTACTCACAAAGTAATCTCCCCCGCAGCGTTGCGGAGTACTTTCTTGTTCCACCCAGCTGAGCTGGGCAAACAAATAAAACGGCTTTTAACAGCCTACTTTAAGGGTAGCATGGGGGCAGGCAATGTCAAGAAATTTTTCCACACTTCCAGCTACTTTAATCCTTGAGAACAATATGCAATTCAGAAGCAAAATTTCTAATTATCTAATTTCTCACCCTCCGGGTGAGAAATTAGATAATTAGGTGAATTCTAAACGTGACCGAAGTTTTATCAGTTTGTTTTTTGAATTTGAGTTTTGAGCTCTTTAAAAGTATACTATCAATAATGGATATTCTCGCCGGCCTCAACACAAAACAACGCCAAGCCGTTGAAACTCTCAATGGCCCTATTTTAGTTATCGCCGGGCCGGGATCAGGTAAAACAAAAGTTCTCACTCATCGAGTTGCCTATCTAATTCAGCAAAAAGTCGCTCCGGAAAATATCTTAGCCGTAACTTTCACCAACAAAGCTTCTTGCGAAATGAAAGAAAGGATTAGAAAATTAATTGACTCCCGGGGTTCAATCCTGCCCGCCCGCAACGCTTCGCGTAGCGATGCGGGCGGGC
>PFOG01000028.1 GCA_002792395.1 Candidatus Portnoybacteria bacterium CG_4_10_14_0_2_um_filter_44_20
TAATCGCCCAGCGATTTCCCATAATCGCCAATTCCCGCTCCCTTCTCTTCAGGTGCCGCCGCAACAACTGGCTCAGCGGTCTTTCCGAAAATCGGCTTAACTTCTCTAATCAAATTCGCCTGTTTAGATGGCGCGATAATATCGGTCATTGGCCGACGGACTTGATTTTTTGGTACTGCCAAAATATCATCTTTATCATAAATGCCATCGCTCTGGCCCCGAGAAATCGGCATCGCTCTTGCTTCTGTTGATCTCAAATTATTTGCGCCTCTTAACGGATCTTCTTTCACCCACTCGTCGGCTAATTCAATTCCCACCTGCTTTGCCAAATATCGACCAGCTTGATCCGCCGTGGCAATAAAAATATTCTTATCCAAATTTTCAGCCTCTCTTTTAAGGAGCTGAAGGTTAATGGCGCCGCTTAGGATATCCGCTTCCTTGGGAATAACTAAAATCAGATTTCTTGCCTCGCTTCCCGATAAACAATCGATGACCGAAGCGATGTCGTCGTCAGAATTTAAATAAATTGTTTGAAAATCATCCATCTGTATCAATAAGCCATGGATATATGGCCAATATTACCACAATTGATACGCGCAATAAATAACCAAAGCTACACGCGTCATCCAACGCAACTTAAGCCTGCAGCAAACGGATTATCCTAGCAAGAATTGAATTCAAGGTCGATTTTTCTCTTCTGAGCCTCAAGCCAAAATTAATTAGCGCCGAAAGACCGACATCAGAGTAATCGTCTAATAAATCGGTTTTATCTTCAACATCAGGAATATCGCTTAATTTCAAAACCTTCACCCTTGTTGCTTGTAAAAAATTTAAACCCTCCTGCCACCCTCGGCTTTCTAATGCTTTTTTTAAAAGGATTGGTATGCCCCCTCCCCCCGTAACTAAAATTAACGACGGGAAAGAACTCAAAAAAGAAAAACTTTTTAAGGTCGCCCCAACCCCCCCCAACCACATTTTCAGACTTGATGCCAAAATTTCAGCCATCTTTCTTTTAACCAAAGATGAAACCTGATCCTCTGAATATTTTTTCTTCAACCTCTCCGCGTCTTCATCTTTAAGCTGGAGTTGAGAGGCTAGCCGCCTGGTAAACGTCCGACCGCCAAAACAAATTGTTTTCGGCCCCTCGATAATTTCCTGATGAGAAACGACGACATCAGTCGCGCCCACCCCGCAATCGATAAAAATCCCCGAAACCTCGCTAAGATTAGCAGTTTTAAAAACGTTTTCGGCCAATGCATTTTCAACCGCGAAAAAGGCGGGAATAGAAGCGACAATTTCCACCCCCAAAGCCTTTTTAAGGCGCCGGAGCAGATCTAGATAAATTAACGATGTATAAATATTAAAAATTGTTAACGTAATCTCCTTTCCCTCAAAGCCGATTGGGTCAGAAACCCTGTAACCGTCGATCTTAACATTGGTTATTAAGCCATCAACCAATTTTATTTCCGTCTCAGCGAGTCCGCATTCTTCCGCCTCCCGCTTCCGCAAATCATCAAATGCCCGCCATTGCGATTTCTGAACGATGTTTTTTATTTCAGAGAGATCGATTGTTTCGGAAGCGTTTTTTCGGTCATAACTTACAAGCGCGGTGGAACATTTTAGCGACTGGCCGGACATTTCGACAATCGCCCGACTAACTTCAAGACCGGCCATATTTTCCGCCTCTTTTTTGGCCAAGCGGCACACTTCAACTACCTCGGCAACAAAACTCTCCTTGCCCTCGCTCGCCGCCATCGTCATCCCGCCCACCCCACACACCACCGCTTTTAGCTTGTTCCTTTCCCCGCCCTCTATACTAAAAATAGCCGCCCTAACAGATTCCGTTCCGATATCCAAGGCCAGCATGTAATCGCCATCTTTTTTGTCACTGACCAAAGAAGAAAGTTTTTGGAGAAAAGACATTACGAAAAATATTCTCAATTATTCTAATACGGTTTTTATTCTAAGACTGCCTTGATGCGTCTCACGCCCGCGGAGGATGCTTCTTCTTTCACAATCCGAAACTTCCCCAACTCCCCCGTTCTCTTCGCGTGCGGCCCGCCGCAAATTTCTCGGCTAAAAGGAGATTCTGAGCCTGTCGAAGAATCGGTAATCGTGTAAACTTTTACCATTTCACCATACTTTGATTCAAAAACGCCCATCGCCCCCTCTTGTTTCGCCTCCTCAACGGCCATCTCCTTCATTTCCACGGGATTATCTTTTTCAATTTGTTCGTTCACTAAATCTTCAACTTTCTTAATTTCTTCCGCAGTCATCTTCTTGTCATAGGAAAAATCGAAACGCAATCTCTCGGCTGTTATATTCGAACCCTTTTGCGCTACCTGTTCGCCCAAAACTTTCCTTAGTGCCGCTTGCAAAAGATGAGTGGCGGTATGAAGCCTCGCCGCTTGTTCTCCGGCATCAGCCAACCCGCCTTTAAACATTCCAGCCGAAGCGGTGCGGGAAAGCTCTTGATGAGCTATTCTTTTCTTATTAAAACCTTCTACATCAACTTTAATATCATTTTCTTTTGTTATATCCAGTATAAGCTCAAATGGAAACCCGTATGTTGAATACAATAAAAATGCATTGTCTCCCGAAATATATTTTTCTTTCGCTATAATTTTTTCTAACAATCTTCTGCCAAACATTAAATGACCAACAAATGTATCCTCTTCATCGGTTATAATTTTATCAATACTATTTTTCTTTTCACTTAATTCAGGATAAACATCTTTATATATTAGCGTCACATGTTCAACTAAAAATCCTAACGCCCTATTGTTGGCTCCGATTAAATCATAATAATATCTAGCGCGCCTTATAAGGCGTCTCAAAACATAACCGCTCCCACTTTTATCAGGAGTTACTCCGTCAGCTATTATAAATACTGCCGCTTTGATATGGTCGGCAACAATTCGCATCGCTCGGGTTGTCTCCACTGATTCGCCATATTTTTTCCCCGACAATTCTTCGATTTTTTGAATCAACGGCCAAAAAAGTTCTGTCTGATAGTTATCATCCAAACCGTTCACTGCCGCCAGAATTCGCTCCAATCCTTCTCCTGTATCCACATTGCGCTGGCTTAGTTTTTCATAGGTGCCATCCGCTTTTTTATTGTATTCCATGAAAACATCATTCCAGATTTCAACCCACAAATCATTGTCATCATTAAAGCTGTCCGGCGCTTTAGCGGGGTCCCCAACCCAATAGAACATTTCTGTGTCCGGTCCGCAGGGTCCGGTTTCTCCGGCCGGTCCCCACCAATTATTTTTC
>PFOG01000052.1:0-2320 GCA_002792395.1 Candidatus Portnoybacteria bacterium CG_4_10_14_0_2_um_filter_44_20
CGCTCACGCAAGCTACGCTTAATTGTGAGCGGAACGCTCACGCAAGCTACGCTTAATTGTGAGCGGAACGCTCACGCAAGCTACGCTTAATAAATTCTGGATTCCCGCTTTTCGCCCTTCGGGTGACCACCCGTAGGTGTGGCGCGGGAATGACAAAGTTGGAAAAATTTAATATGAACGCATAGTATAAATAGCAGAATAGTCTAAGTAAAAAATAATAAATAAAAAAATGAAAAAAATTATCACGATTTTAATAATAGTAATTGTTCTTTGCCTTGCCGGCGCCGGCGGCTGGTATTTTTTCTCTAAGAAAAATAGCGAGGGCGGCGTTTGCGCCAGCGACAGTAAGTGCCAGGAAGGTTTAAAATGTATTAATAAGATTTGCTCGAGCGGAGAGGTCGATTCCGTTTGTCTTCAAAAATCAGATTGCAAAACGCAGTTGTGCGTCAATGGCCGTTGCACCGAAGGTAAAGTTGGCGATAGTTGCGTAACATATAATGATTGTCTTCCGGGCTTGCTTTGCCAGAAGAGTCTTTGCATAACTCCTCCGGATTCTGCTAAATATTTTAATAAGGTAATTATCTCAAAGATGAAGACAGGGATGCCGCCCGGTCCGGACAATATGCCGGTTGAAACCACTGAATTTAAGGATGGCGACGGGATAGAAGTCGATTTCCGTGGCGTCAAGCCGACTGCCAAAGGCGACTTGTATTATGATTTTATTGACGCGGTTACCGGAGAAACTGTTGTAACGTCAAAGGACCAGTGGGAATTGAAATTGTCGGGCCAGGATACGGGTTTTGGCACGGATATAAGGACGGGGGCCGGAACCTATGATTTTAACCTTTATTTTAACAACGAGCTGGTTTCTACGACCCAGATCACGGTAAAATAGGGTGTGTTTTTGAACGACAAGTTGACTCCCGCTTTCTTGCGGGAGTTTTTTGTTATAACCAGTCCGAGATACGATCTCGGACGAAGTTGACTTCATGAGAGTTGTTCTTGTAGGATTAGTTCAGAGCAAATAAATTAATTCTATGGCTCAATTAATTTTTGATATCGAAACAGTCGGAGAAGATTTTGACGCGCTGGACAAAACCACGCGGGAATCTCTAACCAAGTGGATAAAAAAAGAGGCGTTTGATGACGCTGAATACAAAACACTACTTGATGATCTAAAAAAGGGTTTGGGGTTTTCGCCGCTGACTGGCGAAATCGTTGCCATTGGCGTTTTGGACTCCGAAAAAGATAAAGGAGTGGTTTATTACCAGTCGTTGAATGTTGACGAAAAAGAGTCGGAGGAAAACGGCATACGCTTCCGGCCAATGGGAGAAAAAGAAATGCTGGAAAATTTTTGGAACGGCGCGAAAACCTACCAGGAATTTGTCAGTTTTAATGGCCGCGGCTTTGACGTGCCGTTTCTAATGATTCGTTCGGCGATTCACGGTATCCGTCCGACAAAAGATCTGATGTCCAACCGCTATCTCAACAGCCAAAAATCCAGCGCGCTCCATATCGATCTGCAGGACCAGCTTACTTTTTATGGCGCCGTTCGCCGGCGGGGAAGTTTGCATACCTGGAGTCGGGCTTTTGGCATCGAGAGCCCAAAAGCGCAGGGGATAACCGGTGATGATGTTGGCGCCTTATTTAAAGAGGGTAAATTTTTGGAAATAGCCAAATATAATGTCGGCGACTTGAGGGCAACCAAAAAATTATACGAATATTGGGACAAATACCTGCGTTTTTGAAATAATTACGAGAACGGACCTCGAGAACCGTTCTCGTAAAAGTTATCCACAGGATTAGACATTTAGGATTTATTTGCTTATAATAATCAAAGAAAGAAAGGAGGGAGAATATGCCCTATATCAAACAAGAACAGCGAATAACGCTTGACAAACACATTGAGAGATTGGCCGAAGAAATTAAAAAATTGTCCGCGGGCGATGACAAAACCGCCTTTGCCGGCTTGCTGAATTATTCCTGCACGAAGTTGGCGCTCGCGCTTATTCCGAAGCGCGGTTACGCCTTCATCGCGCTAATCACCGGCGTTTTCAAAAACATCGCCGACGAATTCTATCGGCGTTACGCCGCGCCTTATGAGGACGAGAAGATTAAAGAGAACGGCGACGTTTACCCTGTTTATCCCATAGAACCGCCAGATATGTTGTAGTGAGCAATCGAAACGGGCTGGTCCCAGTCGTTTTTTATTTCCAAAAAGGCTTTATAATTTAAACGAGTGAAACGAGTTTAAAATATCCCCAGAGGTATAATTTAAACGAGTGAAACGAGTTTAAAATATCCCCAGAGGTATAATTTA
>PFOG01000052.1:2329-5463 GCA_002792395.1 Candidatus Portnoybacteria bacterium CG_4_10_14_0_2_um_filter_44_20
AAGCGAGCATTACTTAGATTATCTCCAGAAATATAATATTTAACAGCAAGATGGGCCGTAAAAGCAGAAAATTGATATTGGTTTTTGTATTCGTTGCCACTATTGTTTTGGCGGATTTTTTGTCCGTGACTTTTGCCCAGACTGATTCGTCGGCTTCGTCTGATTCGGCCGCCCAATCAGCTCAGGCTCAGCGGGAGCAAGAAGAGCTTCAGCGGCAGCTGGGGGAAATTGAGGCGCAGATTGCTCAATATCAGCAGGAGCTGCAGAGTGTTCGGGGAGAAAAAAGCACTTTGCAGAATAAGATCAACCAGCTTAAGAAGCAGCAATCAACGCTGAATTTGCAGATCAAGGTTACCAGCCTGCGAATTAAAGAATTGGGCAATCAGATGGATAACACTCAAGTGATCATTGAAGACAGCATGGTTACGATCGACCAGCTTCGGCAGCAGATGGCGCAGCTTATCCGCGCGATCAACGAGCAGGAAGAGCTACCGATACTTTATGCTTTTTTTGCCAACGATAATTTATCTGATATTTTCGATGACATGGATAAGCATTTTCAGATATTCGATAGCCTTGGGAGCTTGTTGGACCAAACCCGCAAATTAAAGACCCAACTCGACGGCCAAATGCAAACTTTAGACCAACAGCAGGAGGATGCCCAAAATCTTTTATCCGTTAAATCTTTGCAGCAGCAGCAATTGGCCGGTTCAATGAATGAGCAAAGCAGTTTACTACAGCAAACTAAGGGCAAGGAAAGCAATTATCGGGCTGTTTTAAGCGATAAACAAAAACAGGCGGCTGAAATCCGCAACCGGATCTATCAACTGCTCGGCGTGGCCATGCAAGTTACTTTTGGCCAGGCGTTGGATATCGCGCAAGGGGTTTCAGCGCAAACCGGAGTGAGGGCCGCCTTTTTGCTGGCAGTTCTGACGCAGGAGTCTAATCTTGGCAAGAACGTCGGCACCTGCAACCGTCCGGGCGACCCGCCGTCAAAAAGCTGGAAAAAAGTCATGCATCCAACCCGCGATCAACCCCCGTTTTTGCAAATCACCCAAGAATTGGGTTTGGACACGGATACCACGCCGGTATCATGCCCAATGACCAACAAGGGAAAGCAAGTTGGCTGGGGTGGGGCCATGGGTCCGGCGCAGTTTATTCCCTCGACTTGGATGGGTTATAAAGGCAAGATCGAGGCGATTACCGGGAAAACAGCCAATCCATGGGATATTCGTGACGCTTTTCTCGCCGCTGGCCTCAAGCTGGCGGCTGGCGGCGCGACCTCGCAGGGCGGCGAGTGGGCGGCGGCCATGCGTTATTTCTTCGGCTCGACCAACACCAAATATCGCTTTTATGGTGATAGCGTGGTTGGCATGGCGGCAAAATACCAAAGTGATATCGACAAATTGAATCAGTAACAAAAGTCCGTCGTCATCCTGACCCCGCATTTGTTGCGAGGGAAGGATCTCATAAACTTTGTGAAAAGTACGCAGTCAGAGATTCTTCGGGCTACGCCCTCAGAATGACAAGCGCCGTTTTATCGGAAAAATAAAAATAATCGGAAATCGTAATCGGAAATAAGAATTTATCGCTATCAATGAGATGATTTCCGAAAAAACTTAACAGGTGCGTGATGTGGAGTTATTTTTGTCTCTCCCTTTGCAAAGGGGGATTAAGGGGGATTTTGTGGAAGTGATTTTAAATCCACCCCAGCCCTTCCCGTATCCAGTACGGGACAGGCTCTTTTCCAAAGGAGGGAGTCGATTGGTTCGACTGAGCTTGCGGTGAATCCTCGAGCTTGTCGAGAATTGCTCCGAAGAATAAATTGTCTATGTCTTTAGACCTCAATCTTTTTTTTCTTCTCAATAGTTTAGCCGGGCAGTCAAAGATTTTTGATGGGTTGATAATTTTTTTAGCCGCCTATCTGCAATATTTTTTAGGATTTATTTTTCTTTTGGCTTTACTTTCCTGGAATTATTCAAAGCGGGGAAAAATCCGCATTTTTTTGGTTGTTTTTGGTTCGGCGGCGATTGCCCGTTTGGGGATAACCGAATTGATTCGCTATTTCTATAATCGCCCCCGGCCTTTTATGGCTTACGCTAGTCAGGCACACCAGCTTATTCCGGAAAGCGGCTGGTCGTTTCCCTCGGGACATTCGGCTTTTTTCTTCGCCATGTCAACCGCGATTTATTTCTATAATAAAAAATGGGGGATAGCTTTTTTCGTCGCCAGTATCCTGATGAATATCAGCCGGATTATCGCCGGCGTGCATTACCCATCGGATATTATTGGCGGAGCAATCGTCGGAATCGCGGTTGGCTGGATTATTTTCGTCTTGTTTGGGAAAAAACGCGTATTGATTTGACAGACGTATCGGCTGAAGAATATAATAACAATATGGCTAGGACAAACAATAATAAAATTGACGGAAAAGATTTAGAGAAAGCGCTTGAACGGCAGAACAAGAATTTTGAGAAAATGCTTGAACAACAAGCTAATGTTATTTTAGTCGCGGTGGATGAAAGGATGAGCAGAAGCGAAGAAAAAATCAAAAAGGAGATTAAGTCGGAAATAAATACGCTGGCAAATACTTTGGATAAATTTTTGAAGCGGCTGACTGATTTTGATGATGAATTTCAGATAATCAAGGCAAGGGTCGGCAGAATTGAAGCAGTGCTTCAGGAAAAATTCGGTTTGGTAATTAATTAGCTGTATCAGTTTAATCAGGAATAATAAACACCCCGCGGGGTGTTTTTCAGTTTGTCCGGTGTTAATGCCGCGAGAACGGTTCTCGGAGTTTATTTGTCATTCCCGCGAAAGCGGGAATCTAGCATCTCATGAGATCCCGCATCAAGTGCGGGATTTCGCTTCGCTCAAGTTATCCACAGCCAAGCCTATTTTCTGGAATTTTCGTTGGTGATATAATTTTACATAACGATACGATTAACGCCGCAGGAACTAATTTAGGCCTAAGAACTGGCAGATAGCGTTGATTATTAAGAGGAAAAGTTATCCACAGTTTAGGGGTTGTTTATCTATTTCATTCATTTTTAAAATACTGTAAAATTAAATTATTGTAGAACTGGTTTCAAGTTTTCACGGATTCTTCTTAAACAGACTGCGAAAGTTAATCA
>PFOG01000131.1 GCA_002792395.1 Candidatus Portnoybacteria bacterium CG_4_10_14_0_2_um_filter_44_20
ATATTTCGCCACCCGAAAAAGCTCCACCAAATTCTCCTTAAAAGTGTAGCGATTTTCCAGCGGTATTTTGAAAGTTTTTGATAGATTTTGGACTTTAATCATATCGGATGAGCGAGTGTTTAAAATAAAATTATTTTTTTATTTTACCTAATAATATCTGATAGCCTGATGAGTTTTTTTCTGTGTGCATAATTGTATAATTGCCAGAACTTAGTTTTTCATTAATTTCACGAGCTTGGAACATAGGATCTGTCGGTATGCCAATCGCTATGTTAGTTATAATTTCATGTAATTCAACTTTATAAATATTTCTATGTCTCCACCAACCTTTTATTGCTATACCAGACGAAATAATTAACGCTAAAACAGAAAAAACCAAAGAAGTTAATTCTATAAGATTGTTTCCAACAAGTTTCATAAAAATTTCAGTAAGTTCCATAAAAAAATAATTTTTAGCTCATGAACCAGATACGCCGTATCAGGCGATGTAATAAAAAATCTTATCTAAAAATGACCCTCGTAATTTTCGGTTTTTATATTCAAAAATTGTATTTCTTGCTATTTCTTTTGCTTCTTTTTCTAACTCATCCTGTTTTGCTTCAGGTCTTTTTTTGTTGAGATGTATAACAAATTCTTTGGTTTCGTTTTTTAGAGATTGACTGAATGCTATATATTTTAAAATTTGTAACAAAAAGAACGGAATAAAAACTAAATACCAGTCAGAAAATAAGACAATATAACCAAACAATACAATTTTTGATATAAAAACCATTAGTACCCCTTTGTTTGTTCGGTAAATTTGTGGCCAATTGATTCTCATATTAAAAACACACCACCTATAATAATGCCAGTGCCACCATGTTGTAATAATGACTATCGGGATTAAAATAATGTTGTACATATTTATGATTAAGATTTTTTATTATTTCGCACAACTCGTTATTATGCGAACTATTCTCATCCAATATCCCTGGATTCCCGCTGGAGTTTACCTCGTATTTATTATGAAGCGGGAATGACACAAATTAAAATCTACTTTGTTCCTCCCCTCCTCAGTTGAGGAGGGGCTGGGGGAGGTGTTGTTATGAAATGTAAATAGTTTGTTATTTTTCATCACCTCTTTGTCCCCTTGGGACATTTCCCCTCATCTGAGGGGAAAAGGCTCTATATTGTTATTATTTCAAATATTCTGATATCTTCATCAACACGCCATCTAAATTATTATCAATATCATTATCCCAAAATCTTAACATAGTAAATCCTAAATTTTTTAAATACTCATCCCTCTGTTTGTCATATTCTCTCTGCTGTTCGATATGTTGGCTGCCGTCTACCTCAATAATTAATTTCTTTTTCGGGCAATAGAAATCAACTATGTATTTTCCAATTGAATGTTGCCTTCTGAGTTTGTATCCTAATCGACCTCTTCTTATCCGTGACCACAAAATTACTTCGTGCGGGGTAGATGAGTTTCTAAGTTTTCTTCTGATTGTTTTTCGATTTTCCAGATTATGTATTTTTCTCATCAGCACCCCTCCTTAATCCTCCCCTCATCTGAGGGGAGGAGGATTTTTTGATACTTATACTGCTTATTGTGAGCGGGACGCTCACGCAAGCTACGCTTAATCGTAAATCGTAAATCTTAAATCATAATTCTCCGCCCTATACTTCCTCCGCGAAATATTTGGATTTTTTGGTAAAGACGTATAGGCCGATAATCAGCAGTAATGCGGTTGCGGTTGGCGCCAACCACCAGAAGGGCGAAATAACCTGCCCGCCGAGAAAGATTTCTCGGATGTCCTGGATAATCTGCGCTATTGGGTTAAAGAACGCTATTTTTTGGTATTTTAGCGGGACGACAGATAATGGATAGATGATCGGCGTGGCGTAGAACATAATTTGTAAAAGGATTTCCCAGATGTGCGCCAGATCGCGAAACCAAACATACAGGGTTGCCAGAATTAGCGCCAGGCCGAAAGAAAAGAAATAAAGCTCCAGAAGATAAATCGGCAGGAGCCAAAGTGAAAACTGAAACTCCAGGCCAAAAATAAGCATAAAGATAAATATAACTCCCAGATTCAGCAAAAAGGTCATTAAGGAGGTTAGGCTGGTCGCGATGATGATGGTAATTTTCGGCACATAGATTTTCTGAACCAGATTCGCCTTGCTGACGATGGATTGCATACTTAGAACCGTCAGTTCGTAAAAAAACATCCAGAAAATAATTCCTATTAGCAGATAAAACTGGTAGTTGGCCATTCCCCCGCCCAGGCGCAGGAAAACCGAAAAAACCAGGTATAAAATCCCGAATAAGGCCATCGGTTTCAGAAGGGACCAGAAATAGCCCAGAATTGAGTTATTATACTTGAGCTTAAAATCATTAACCGCCAGCTCGCGGATTAGTTCCCAGTTGTGTTTTAGTGCCGTGTTTGAATTCATCTTTCTATACCATTTTGTCATATTCAGCGGCTTCTGACAATGCTTGACCATCAAACAAGAGTAGAATAATTCAAACAAAAAAATCTCCGCTTAGCGGAGATTTATCGCGACTTGTGCGAGCTAGTCTAATTCTATTTTAAAATCCTTGAAATGTTCTTCCTTTAGCTCGCCAGTATATGGATCAAGAGAGCCTTCGGGAAAAATGATGACGATTGGCTTCGCGTCATCTGAAATATCCAGACAATATTTTTCCATCTCGCCGAAATCGGTTTTCAGCTTTGCGGACAACTCGGCAAATCTCGTTTCGCCCGCTTCGTTGCCCTCGGCCTTGAAGCGCTTCGTGGTTTCTTCCATCCAGGCAGCCAATTCTTCTTCGGTTTGGAAAAATTGGGGCTTTTGCGCGAAGGCAGTATGTTTGACCTGGGCGATAAGTTTATTACCGCTTTTCTTATCCGCGCCCCACATGTCAATATGGAGATTCGCGTCTTCCCGCGGATGGGGCATTTTTGGCGAAAACCCCTGTTTTTCAAGAAGCCGGTATAGCGCGACCTCTCCGAGCATACCTTTCCGTATGGCTCGCCAGGTTTTTATTTCCCCGAGGCGCCAGGCAATCTGGTCCGTTAAATCGAGCAAGCCCTTCAGATAATCCTCGTCTTCCTTGTTGGCCAGGATATAAGCCGATTGGAGAAAAAACGATTCGGTCAGATTCAGCTTTATGCCCCGAATTTCTTCCTCGCCGCCGCCCGTAATCGTTCCCTGTCTTTCATATTCCTTTAGCTTGCCGATTCGTTCCTGATCCCTCAGCTGTTCTATCTCAGAGAAAACGAATTCTATTTCCTGTTCCAATCCTTTATACTTTTCCAAAAGGCCGGATTTTATGCTTTTTAGCTCGTCCGCGCCAAGCGCGCCCGCGCGTTCTTTTTCGGGAATACTATTCAGGATATCCTGAAAACGCGCTTCATACTTTTCCGGAAGCTCTCTGGGTGTTTCCGCTTCTTTGTTTTTTGTGGACTCACGCATAGTTATGGTACCCCGCATTTGGTCGTTGCCTATTAGTTGTTATTATTACCACCCATTGATAACTAAGTCAATCCTGCCATAGAAAATCAAGAATGGCAATATTGACAAAGGTTTAATCTGGTGTTAATTTCTTATGAGCATCTTGATATTGGAATAGTCTGGAGGCCTTTCGTGCGAATAATAAAAATGCGAATAATAAAAAAGATTGGGGGCGCGGTTTGCTTTCTGGTTGCGGCAGTTTCTTTTTCGCTGGCGATTAATACGGTTGTGGATATAGGCGCGGGGCTGATTGATGGCACCAGCCATTTCTATCGCCTCCTGTGCATTTTTTGCAGCATGTTAGCTATTGTGTTTTTTATTGCCGGCGAAGAATTGTGGAAAAACAGTCATTAGAGAAAATGCGAAATAAAGGAGACTTGAATGCTAATACCATTAATTTTGTTGATAGCTCTGTTGTTATTGCCAGCACCTCCCTCAAGGCACGGGTTGACCGGTGATGTCACGACATATCCCCGCCGCCTGGACAAAAAAATCAAAAGAGGGTAGTTAAATAACTTCAAAACTTCTGCTTAATTGTAGAAGTTTTTTAATCTTTTGAAAATTCTAAAACGAATTGCCAAAAAACTTTCGCTTTTCCCCGATATTGTTTTACGAATAAGCCGATAACGAACACGGGAAGAACGAGTAGTAGGGCGTTTAGAATAAACATCCATTTGATGATAAAGCCTTGAAATTTTCCTTTGTGCTTGCGGAAGACATAGACATAGCCGCGGCGGAAATCGAGCATCTTGCGCAAATCTTCCCACATCGCGTTGCTTTGGCCGCCTAAATGAATAATTGTCGCGTCGGCCAGATAATATAGCTTATAGCCGGCTTTTTCGAGAGACCAACATAAATCAACGTCTTCCAGCCAATAGAAAATATTTTCGTCCCGGCCGCCAATTTTCTCGTGCGCTTCCCTGCTCATTAGGGGTGCCGCGCCCGGAATATTGAAATCATCGGCATAGCAGGATTTATTCGAATCCAGGTCAGACAAAAACCGCCTTCGTAAAAATTTAATTTTATGGGTAAGCTTATTTAGCGGCGCGAGATAGACCCAAAATGTTTGAGTGATGCTTGGCAGCTTACGATAATATTCATCCTGGAATTCACCGTCAGGATAAATTAGTTTCGGTGTTAGCATGCCGATAGATTTGTCCCCGCGCATTTTATCAACCATTTTCCGCAACTGGCTTTGAGCCGTGCCGGGGACAGACCTCGGCAACCCCGGCGAGAAATCGACCGGCGGAATAATCGTGTCGCTGTTCAAAAACAAAACATATTCTCCCCCACTCTCTTTAAATCCCCGATTATTGCCTTTGGTAAAACCGAGATTTTCGGAATTCCTGACTAATTTAACCTGTGGGAATTCTCGCGCGACCATCTCCGCCGAGCCGTCCGAAGAGCCGTTATCCACGACAATTGTCTCAAAAGCAACATCTTTAACGTTATCGTAAATAGACTTAAGGCACTGCTTAGTTAAATCTTTGGTGTTCCAGGAAAGAACGACGATAGACAGATCCATTTCTCGATTTAAGATTCAAGAATTAAGATTTACGAATCGGATACATTAGAAATTCATAAATCGTAAATCATAAATCATTTTTCAATAGGCCTTGCCTATCAATGTTCCTTTATAATAATACATTAAAACCTCTTTATAGTTTTTGCCATTATTGATAAGCTGTCGTCCTCCGGCCGCTGACATTCCGGCACAATGATTATCCGCTCCGCAAGTGGTGCGGGTATAGGGTGCGCCAGCCGGGTCTTTTATCCCGCCCGACAAATACTCAAAGCCTGTTTGGCAATATTTGCCGCTCCAGACCGAACAGGCGCTGCGCGTGCCGTCGGTATAAACCTCGGGCGCTCCGGAAGAATAAGCGGCAACAATTGCTTGGCCGTTATAGGTTATTATTTCTCCTTTGGTTTCGGTAACCGCCCTGACAATATCCGATGCCAGAGCCTCCCGGCCATAGCCCTTGTATAGTTGGCATGATGGCGTGTTGTCGAGCTGATATAGCTCGTCGGTGCCGTATTTTCCACCCTGTTTAATATAATAATAAGCGTAGGTTCGCGCGGCCACAATTAAAGTTTTGATATAACCGTAATCTTCGCCATTATTAACCTCGCCGATACCCTTCAGATAATCTTCCAGGGGTAATTCGTTGATAGCCCACACTTTTTGGGACTTCGGAGAATATCGTACTTCAAGAGTTCCGCGAAACTTGTTGTAATTCGCAGACTTATTCCAATTCCAGTCGGCGTATGACACAATCTCTAAAATTGACCCGGCCAAAGGAATAAATTTAGCGTTTACTGAAGCGGAGTATGGCACAACTGTTTGTCCGGTTTTGGTCTGGCAAGAATTATTGCTATTGCAATATTGATATTGGCCAGGCGATGAAACGATTACATCTTGAGATTGAGGCGGGCTGTAGATAGCGACTCGGATAAACGGCTCGCCTGCAACGCTTTGCGTAGCATTGCGGGCAGGTTCGCCCGAAAAAACGTTGTTGGGCGCCGTTTGGCTCTGGCCAGACGATTCGGGGGTGGATTGGGTACCGGAAAGCGTTGTCGCGCCCGCAACGGCTCCGCCATAGAGTGAGTTGAAATCGTTCGCGTTCAACGCAATAACATTGGTCCACTTATAGCCAGCTCGGGTAAAATCTTCGGCTGACGCGACTAATGTTTTTTGGCCGTTCGTAATGATATAAACTGCCGGGTTTTCCTTTGTTTTTAGCAGTGTTCCGTCCGGATACCGCGCCGGCTCACCCATCGCAAGGGAAGCCATTTCATTTGGTGGCAGCGTTTTAATTTTGTTCCAGGAATATTTTAGGCTTTCAAAAATTTCCGCCGATAAGATCGGGCGTAACTGCTGGTTGCTGATCAAAAAAACCGCTGGGCTCTGAGAAAATTTTACCAAACTGCCATCGGGATATGGCATTGCGTTTCCTGTTAAATAATTGTCGATTTCTGTGTCGGCCAGTGTTTTGATCTTCGACCAAACGAAACCCAGAAAGTCAAAAAGTGCCGCTGAGCCAACCTGTCTTTTTTTCCCATTCTCAATGAAATAGACGCTCGGATCCCCCCGTTTCTTTACCAAACTATTATCCGGCCCATAAAAAATAGGTTGATCCATTACATAAAAATCCAATTCGTCTTTCGGGATTGTCTTAACGGATGACAAATTATAGCCGATGTTCACGAATTGTTGAGCGGTCATTTTGAACGGCCTGATCTTGCCATTATCGCTTACCAAATAAATGGTCGAATCTTTATCAGATCTAAGAAGAGAGCCGGTTAAATACTTATAAAAGCGGCTATCGGAAAATAGATCGATCTGGCTTTTTGAAATTTTAATTAATTTGCTGTATGTTCCGCCAGAAGAAGTAAGGGTCGCCATAGTGTTATAGGCCTTACGCGCGCCATTAACAACTTGATAGAAATTATTATCCGCGACGGAGCCAGCAGTTTGGGGGATGGTTTGATATAGATAGTTTTTATAATTGGCCGCGTAAACTGCTGCTTGGCGCCGTACGTTATTTAAATTAATGATCCCCGGGCACTGCGTATTCTCAATATCTTTGTGGCCCAAAACTGTATAGCCGGCAAAAACATCGGTAAATCCTTTGGTGTTGAAATTCCAAATAGAGGATGACTTAATTGCTATCGGATCAAGTCCGTTAGCCGCAGCCAGCCAACCAACTAAGCGTTCTAATGAGGCGTACACTTGTGGGTTAGCATCCTGATTGGTGAAGGTTCCCAGTAGGACGATACCGATGCTTCCATAATTAAAATTATCTTTATCTGAATCGCGAAAGACATGCGCGCCGCGTACGCCATTGCCGCCATATCGGCCCTCATAAATCTTGCCGTTTTGGTCGATAATATAGTCGTAACCAATATCGCCCCAGCCTTGTGTTACGGCCTGAAAACGATAAATGCTTTGTATTCTGGCGATTGCCGGAATTGGATCGTTGTTGGCCGTCGCTGAATGATGGATAATAATCCGTTCAACCGGCTGCCAGTCAGACGGATAAACGGTATTTTGCGGAATCCAGGTCAACAGATTATGCAAATTCGGCGAATTGTCCCAGATCGAACGCGGCAAAATCACCGGCACATCGGAATCGCTATAAACCAAAAAAGAATCGTTTTGCGCGACCGTTGCTGGCGTGGTGGAGGCAGTCGGTGTTGTGGTGGCAGCCTGAGCAAGGCAAAGCATACTAAAAAACCCTGCCCCAAAGGCGATAAGCATTAAACTCGCTGTAAGTTTTTTTACGGAAGCAATCATATGGTCAAACCGATAATAGCAGATAAATCTCGGTGTATTTATACATATAATAATAAAAAACCCTCCTTTAAGCAAGCCATGTTTTTTTGGACGGTCCCCCGCCCGTAAAAAACCTTCCTTTAAGCAAGTCGGTCCTTGTGGATAAAATAAAAAGGCCGATTGTTGTCAATCGGCTTCTTCGGTCAATTAATAAGCCGTGGTTCGGTAAATCGGCTGAAATAATTCGACGCGCTTTTTGCAAACGCTCGAGAAAATACATTGGGCGCATTGCGGATCTTCTGTCTCGGGACAATATCGCCGGCCCAGCCACAATTTTTCATCAATAAAAGGCATCTGTTTGCCCGATCTGGAGATCAGCCGTCTAACTGCCCGATACGTGGCGTAACGAATACGATATTCGGCTTTTGCGTTAACCCAGAGCTTTTTTCGTTCACGGGTTGCTCTTTTTTATTCAGATCAACAAGCCCGAGACGCAACGCTAAACGCATGAGGTGATAGTCAACAATTGGAGACCAGCATTGCGGGTCTTTGACCTCCAAAAATTTTTCCGGCCGATTGGACAAAACCATCGCCAGTAACAAATTTTTCTTTTTGAAACGATCGCGGTTGTAACCGGGAACTTCCCGCGTCAGCCACAAGAAAAAATCCAGTGATCGTCCCAAGCTATTGGCCTGTTTAACTATTTTAATCGGTTCGTTGCCGTTTTTAAGAAACCACTGTCCGTAAGAGTTGGTTAACTGGTGTCTCTCCTGCATATCCGGAAAATCAATCGGCCCATTTGCGTCAACGAAGATTTTTTTAGCAGACCATCAAAGCTTATCTTCGCCAATCTCGCCCGTTCAAAAATTAAGGGGTCGTTATCCAGCGCTTTCTTGCAGGCGGCCCATAATAAATCAGAGCCTTTTAATTTTTTGTCATCTAGGCAGCCGAATATCGGCTCTCGATAGCCGTTTTCGTCGCCGTGCCAAAAACCATATTGATGCAGACAAACAAAAAAGAAAAAATTAATTGCTTGGGGATGATTGAGCGCCGGGTACATACGCGAGGCAACGATTTCTTTTCTGCCAGTTTCGTGGCTATAGAAATTAAGGCCGCAGCTTTCATTCGGCAATTCTCCCAGAAGCTTTGCCACTTTCCCGGTCTGTCGGCTATTAACTTTTGCCATGATTTTTATCTCCTTTTTCGCCGTCAATCTGGGCGGTCTCGACATACCCGACGTATGGCAAGTTGCGATAATTGCCCTGATAGTCCAGGCCGCAACCAATCAGGAATTTATCGGGAACTTCAAAGCCGACATAATCAAGATTGACCTCTATTTTTCTGCGGGCTGGCTTATTAAGCAAGGTGCACACTTTCAATGAGCTTGGCTGTTTTGCCCATAAGTATTTCAACAAAAAATCCATGGTTATACCGGAATCGACAATGTCCTCGACAATTAATAAGTCTTTGTCTTCGAGATTTCCCTGTGGCTCGAGGATTAATTCGATTTTTCCGGAACTCTTGGTATCTTTGCCATAACTTGAAACTCTCATTGGCATATTTTCGGTTTCAACACCCAATTCCGAAAGCTCTTTTCGTAATCTTTCCGAAAACCATTGCGCCCCCCTTAGAACAGTGATCGTTGTCAGCTCGCGATAGCCGCTAGCAGTTATTTCTTTTGCTAACTCCGCTATTTTTTTTATGACAACATCCGTCCCGATCAAAACCTTTATATCCACTTGCCCCTCCTCTTTCTTTTTTACAAAGTACTATTCTTGGGCACAGAATAACAGAAAAGTTTTGCTAACGCAACTCTTCAGCAGTGCGCAAATAAATTTTCCGGTCAAATAAAAAGCCCCAATTTCGGGGCGTTTTCTTGATTTTCACGGCGTGGCCACGAAAATTAAGAAATAGAACGGGAGCGTAGCGACTGTGACATTTCTTAATTTAATTCTAAGCGGTAGATGTTTTTTTCCCGGCCGCTGACAACTTTGGCGCCGATTTTTTGGAAGCCAAGACGCTCCCAGAGTTTGTTCGCGGCCACTCGGCAGGAACGGCTGGTCAGCTCAATCGCGGTGACTTTTTTTCTTTGGTGCTTTTAATCAAATACTGTCCAAACGCCATGCCTAATCCCCTGCCTCGAAGCGCTTCCAAAATAACAAAATCCTCGATCCTCGCCTCTTTTTTCATTAATGTTTCGGGTCCGACACAAAGCGTTCCCATGCCCACAATTTTCCTATCTACTTCCAGAAGATAGAGGCGTAAGCCATCCTGGCATATTAAGCGGACCAGTGTTAATTCATCAATCGGCGTCGCTCTGTCCGAAAGATCCTTCAACAAGCAATTTATCGCGGTTACAATTTCCCTAAAAGGACTGTAACCATAATTAAATTCACGAAGATGCTTATTGTTAAGGCAGTAAATTTTCATCAGCGCCCCCTCCTAAAACACTATCTTATATATATCAAATAGTAAAATTGTGTCAAGGCAAAAAATGAGCAATCGAATTTTCTTGCTTTTTGAGACATGGTTTGTTATTATACAGTCGCTCTTTGAAAAAAGAAGAACATCGCCAACGAAGGAGGAAGCGATGAGAAAAAGAAATATTTTGATGTTTTTTTTAATCTTATGTGTTTGTTTTGTCTACTGTGTAAAAAATGCCGGGGCAACTGCGATAGTCGGCATCATTCAGGACGGCCGTATCTGGGTGAGTGGCGACAGTAGAGCAGTGTCGGGATATACAATAACCGACGATGTCCAAAAAGTTTTCAAAAGCGAAGACGGAAGATTTATTGTGGGATTTGCTGGTTCGCTGAAGGGCGGACAAGTATTGCAATATTTTTTGAAAGTCCCGCTTCAAGAAAAGAATCAGACAGTATTAGAATTTATGGTAAAAACTTTTGTTCCCGCCATACAAAAATGTCTTTCGGAAAAGAACGGTGGCATGGTGGAAATTATTGTAGGATACAAATCCCGACTGTTTTTAATTGATTCGGAATTTGTAGTCATCGAATCAACTCTTCGAGGTTTTGATGCGATAGGGATCGGTCGCGCTTATTGTTTAGGGTCGCTTTGCGCAACGGAAGGAATGAGTCCGGAACAAAGAATAAAAATCGCAATAGAAGCAGCCGCACGTTTTAACGCGGCTGTGGCCCCGCCCATTAACGTCCTTACTCTGCCATAAAAATTTTAATTTCGAAAATTCCATTTGGGCGTCCCCCCGCAATACTGCAGGGGGCTTTTTATATGCACCCAACCTTCACAAAAAACAAATTTTGTGGTAATGTTTGCATAATCAAATTAAATTTCGTCATTAGTAGTCAGGTTCTTTGAAATAAAAAGCAAGGAGATTGCTCTGTGAAAATTACCCCCCCGCCCTATAAGATTAAAGTGGTACAAAAGATCAGGCAGATTGGCCGCGCAGAAAGAGTTGAAAGGCTGGAAAATGCTTATTTCAATCCTTTTTTTCTAGATGCGGACGATGTCTATATTGACCTTTTGACAGACAGCGGAACCGGCGCCATGTCTGACGAACAGTGGTCAGCGATTATGCGGGCTGACGAAAGTTATGCCGGTAGCAACAGCTTTAAAAGAATGGAAAGAGCGATTCGAGAAGTTTTTGGTTTCCAATATATTATCCCGACCCACCAGGGCCGCGGCGCCGAAGATGTCTTTGACCGGATAATGATAAAAGAAGGCATGCTCGTGCCTGGCAATAAGCATTTTGATACGACAAAGGCCCACATTGAAGACAAAAAGGGATTCGCTGTGGATTGTACGATTGACGAAATCCACAATACTCAAAGCACCCATCCGTTTAAGGGCAATCTCGATACGCAAAAGCTCGAGCGGGTTATCCGTGAAAACAATAAAAATATTGCCTATGTGCTTATAACGATAACTTGCAACAGCAGCGGCGGCCAGCCGGTTTCGTTGGCCAATATTCTGCATGTTTCAAAAATTTGCAGAAAACATCGCGTACCACTCTTTTTCGACGCGGCTCGGTTTGCCGAAAACGCTTACTTTATCAAAGAGCGCGAAAAAAAATATCACAAAAAGAATATTCAATATATTGTCCACAAAATGATGAGTTGTGTTGACGGCTGCCTGATGAGCGCCAAAAAAGACGCGATTGTCAATATGGGGGGCTTTATCGCGGTTCGTGATAAAAGTCTGTATAAAAACTTAGCGCCAATCGCTATTCTTAAAGAAGGATTTCTTCATTATGGCGGAATGAGTGGCCGCGATATGGAAGCCTTGGCGATCGGTATTCGGGAAGGCATTGATTATGATTATCTGCGTTATCGGACATGGCAGGTTAAATTTTTAGCCGAGGAGCTTCAAAAAAATCGGTATTCCGGTCGTCACTCCCCCCGGTGGCCATGCCGTTTACGTGGATGCCAAAAAATTCCTGCCTCATATTCCCCGTGAACAGTTTCCGGGACATGCTCTCGCTTGCCAGCTTTATATCGAAGGCGGGATCAGGGGCGTCGAAATCGGCACGCTTTTAGCCGGCCGCGATCCTAAAACCGGAGAAAATGTCAACCCTGGCCTAGAGCTTCTGCGTCTGGCTCTCCCCCGCCGCGTCTATACGCTCGAACATCTTTATTATGTAATCGAAGTTTTTAAAAAGCTCAAAGAAAATAAAGATAAAATCAGAGGCCTAGGATTTACATATGAGCCGCCGACCCTACGACACTTCAACGCAAAATTTAAACTGCTTTAAAAACAAAAGCCACCAATTTAAGGTGGCTCTTTTTTTATTCATAATTTATTGTCTCATCAAGAATTCGATATCTTTGATTTTTTTCGGAGCGGCAGCGGTTAAAATTTCGCAGCCACTTTCCGTAACTAAAACTGTGTCTTCAATACGGATGCCAATGCCGCGCCATTTCAGGTCTACGGTTGCGTCGTCCGGCTGAATGTAGATTCCCGGTTCGACGGTCAGCACCATTCCTGGCCTCAGAACTTGCTGCCCATCTCTAATTTCTTTACTGCCGGAGTCATGCGTGTCCAGGCCCACGCAATGTCCCAGGCTATGCATAAAGAAGCGCATGTAGGCCTTGTCCTTTATCAACCGTTCCAGTTCGCCGGTTAGTAAACCGTGTTTGATCAAGCCCGCGGTAATTATCCGAACCGCCATCCTGTGGAGATCGAAGAAATTATTACCCGGCTTTACCCTTTTGATCGCCGCTTCCTGCGCGGCTAAAACAATTTTATAAATGATCTTTTGTTCACGGCTGAATTTGCCGTTGATCGGAAAGGTGCGGCTGATATCGGAAGCATAGCAATCAAGTTCACAACCAATGTCCATCAGAACCAAATCGCCGTTTTTAAGCAGGCAATTATTTTCAATGTAATGCAGAATGCAGGCATTTTTTCCACCAGCGACGATAGGCTGAAACGCATAAACGCTGTTTTCTCGCCGAAATTTATGAGCCAGCACCGCTTCCAGTTCATATTCCGCAACACCTGGACTACATGCCCTCATCGCGGTGTTTAGGGCGTAGGCGGAAATTTGAGCTGCTTGGCGCAGAAGCGAAATTTCTTCCGGCTGTTTTATCAGCCGCATCTCGTCGAGCAGATCATAAGCGTTTCGATAATCACCTTGGTCGTGAAGACGAAACTTACCCATGGCTATTTGGATGTCGACGAACCAATTTTTTATACGTTCAACCCATTCGCTGGTTTCGCCCGGAAGATAAACAACGCGCTGGTCCATTAAAAGCCAAGGCATTTCTTTATCCAAAGAGCTAATCGGATAAACTTCGTCAACGCCTGAAACTTTCTTGGCGCCTTCGAGGCCAAGACGGTGGCCAAACCATTGTTCTTCTTTGATGTCTCGCTTGAGACAAAACAAAATACTCCTTTCGTGCTCGCCGGCGATAATAACCAATACGGCTTCCGGTTCGGCAAAACCGGTCAAATAGTAAAAATAGCTATCAGGCCGGAAAGGAAAGTCGCTATCTCGGCTGCGTATCTGTTCGGACGCCGTCGGAATAATCGCTATCCCCTCTCTCGTTTTTTCGGCTAATCGCCTGCGACGTTCGCGGTATATCTGCGCTGAAAACGGCATTTTTCACCTCTCTATATTTTTGATTTTCAAAGATCAACCCTCTTTTGTTTAAAATTATCATGTTATTTCCAAAAATGTCAAACAATAAACAAAACCCGCGGTTTAGCGGGCTTCGAGCTATTTTTGATGAGGTTACCCCATGAATGTTGCAAAAACTGGAGACCTCGCCACAATCGGATACTCCTTCGCGCAGTCTTTGCAAATTTCGTCATCGGGCAAACTTTCCGTGCCGGCCGGACCTCTTAAGCAGAGCGCTTTTCCCAGATTATTTTTGGGGAAAATGTGTCCCCTTTTACCGCCACCAATTCGCCACAGAACAAACCTTTTGTCGTTGATTTTCATAATCTTTCCGCCCCCCCTGATTTTGTCAAAGAACGCTTCCAAAAATACTTAATTGATTTATACTATTTTTTCTCCGCTAAGTTCAAGAACCGCCTTTAGCGCAACTGGCAAGTCAAAACAATCGTCAAAATGCCCCTTCTGGTGTTCGAGCACAATCTTTGAACCAAGTAAATTTTTAAAATCTTCCTGATTATCCGAAGAAACACTCTGGTCGTTATCGGAAAAAAGCGCGATGCTGTTCTTAAAATGCATCCGCACTCTGCCTAAATTAATCGGCGTCTCTAGCCAATGGCGGGCAATTTCCTGCGCCTCTTCGTCGTCTCCTGAGTTGGTCAATCGTTTGAAAAACCCGGCAACAAAAACAACTCCGCCGGCCATTTTTCCTTCGGGCAGCGATTCCAGATACCGCGCGATAGTTTGGCATCCCAGACTGTGGCCCACGAAATAGGTCTGTTCGTTGATTTCCCCCACCGCTTTCGCTAGAACTGGCA
>PFOG01000134.1 GCA_002792395.1 Candidatus Portnoybacteria bacterium CG_4_10_14_0_2_um_filter_44_20
TATATATTTGATTGTTCATTTCTTAATCACCTCCCTTCTGGTAGTTCCATTATACTACCCGATATGAGGCTCTTAAGGGTTTTATAGCATTATGGCTAAAGCATTAACCCCAAAGCAAAAAAGAGTATTAGAGATTATCTACAATACTCTCGAAGAAAATAGCTATTCTCCGTCTCTGGCAGATTTGCGCAGGGCTCTTAATGTGTCCTCCAATCAGTCGGTTTTGAATTTTTTGAAGTCGCTGGAGCAAAAAAAATTAATAAAACGAAACGAAGGCGAGGCGAGAGGAATTACAATTTTGCCCTTGGGTTATAAATTTTTGAATAAAAATCCGCTGGCGCCGTTTCTGGGCGTGAGCTCGGCCGGGCCGTTTGTGGAATCTCTCGAAACGCTCGAAAACTGGATTCCTTTAAAGGGCAAAGTTTTGGAAAATGAAGCGGTCAATCAGTTAAAGGAGGATGTTTTTATAATCAAAGTCAATGGCGATTCGATGATCAATGCCGAAATATACGACGGCGATATCCTCTTAGTCAAAAAGACAAACGAATTCAAATCGGGGGATATCGTGGTGGCCAGAAGCGACGACGGCACGACTATCAAACGCTTCGTCGCTGAACCCGACGGCCGTGCCTACCTCAAACCCGAAAATCCCGCCTACCAAAACATCCCTATTTTCGAGGAAACAATTTTCGACGGCAAAGTAATTTTGAATTTAAGCATTATCAAAAATAAATACTATGAATAACAATAAAGTAAAATTTACCAGCGAGATTATAAACAAAATTTTCCGAGATCCCTCTATTCAATATGGCCTGAAAGAATTTGAGGAGTATAGGCCGGAGGAGGTTTTGGAAATCAGCGAAAAAGAAAAGGGGAAATATTATATTAACTGTCTTAAAAGAAACAAGGACATTTTGGTTTTTAACGCAGAAAAAAATTTGGCCAAGCCGGAAGAAATAATCCGTCAGCTTTGGATTCACAAATTAAACAAATACTACGGCTATTCGTTAGAACGAATTGATCTTGAAAAGGACATCAGATTCGGCCACGAAATCCACGCCAAAGCTGCCGATGTTGTCGTTTATCGCGAGGACAAGGAAACGCCTTTAATCATTATTGAAACCAAAAATCCAGCCGAGAAAAAGGGAATTGACCAATTAAAAACCTATATCAATTCTGAGGGTGCTCCCGTTGGCGTTTGGTCCAATGGTATTGAAAAGGTCGTTTTATATCGTCCATATCCCCGCGAATTTCAGACGCTTCGAGACTTACCCCGAGCCGACCAGACGATAGAAGATGTTTTAAAAGAAAAAATAACGCTTGCCGATCTACAGAAAAGCTATGATTTGGTTAAAATCTTGAAGATTCTGGAGGAATTGGTTTTAGCTGGCGCCGGCGTCGATTCCTTCACCGAAATTTTTAAATTGATTTATGCTAAACTGTTTGACGAGAAAGAGGCGCGTAAACGAGCGGGTAACGAGGTTTTGTTCCGCCAATCGAAGGACGCGAAAATAACTTATGATAATATTAACCGTTTGTTTCAGGGCGCTATAAATGAGTGGCCCGGCATGTTTTCTCTTTATGACAAAATAGAGTTGACGCCCAATCATCTATCGGTTTGTGTCGGCGAACTGGAAAAAATTAAATTACTCGATTCGGATTTAGAAGTAATTGACGCGGCATTTGAATATCTTTTGCCCGACGTAGCCAAGGGAAAAAGGGGCCAATATTTCACGCCTCGGCATGCCATTGATATGGCGGTGAAAGTGCTCAATCCGAAGGATGAGGAATATATTGTTGATCCGGCCTGTGGCTCGGGCGGTTTCCTGATTCACGCCATGCGTTATGTTTGGAACAATTCTTTGAAAACCGCCGATAAGTCAGCCCAGATTGATTACGCGCGAACGTATATTTATGGCATAGATTTCGATGACAAGCCGGTAAAAATAGCCAGAGCCATGATGCTTATAGCCGGCGATGGCCGATCTCATATCCTTAAATTGAATTCTTTAAATCCCAAGGAATGGCAGGGAGCGGAGGGCGATAAAGAAAGGGCGCGCGCCGAATTGCGTGAACGCCTGCGGAGTTTTGACGATTACGACAAAAACGTTTTTAATAAAGATAATTTTAAGTATTTTGACTTCGATATTTTGTTGAGCAATCCACCTTTCGCTGGCGAAATTCATGAAAAGTCGTTATTAAACGAATATGAGTTGGCCAAAAACGACAAGGGTAAGTTGCGCAATAAAATGGAGCGTCATATTTTGTTTATTGAGCGGGCGCTTGATATGATTCGCCCCGGCGGCAGAATGGCCATTGTTCTCCCGCAGGGAGTTTTAAACAATACGAATATGGAATATGTCCGTGACTATTTGCTGGACAAAGCTCGAATCTTGGCTGTCGTCGGCTTGCACGGCAACACTTTTAAACCGCATACCGGCACCAAAACTAGCATTTTGTTTCTTCGTAAGTGGGACGAAAAAGAAAAAATACCAACAGATTACCCGATTTTTATGGCTGTTTCCAAGAAGGCAGGTAAAGACACTTCCGGTGAGTATGTCTATAAAAAAGACAAAACTGGCGTGATTCTCTATGGCCCACAGGGCAAAAAATACCTTGATCACGACTTAGACGAAATCGCGGAGGAGTTTTTGAAGTTTAAAGAGGAGCAGAAAATTAAATTTTAAAAAATGATCAGAGAAAGTCCGCGTATTTTATTTAATGGGGGGCGAACGCTTTTTAAAAAGTATTATTTGGATTTTATTTTTGCGATTCTATTAGCGTTGTTGCTCTACAAAAATTCGAAAAATATTATATTTATTTACAAAGCGAATATCCTTACTCTACAACTTATAATTCCGCTGATAATAATTTTTATATGGATAGGCACTCGCAGTAGATTAGAAAAGGGCCAATTATTGACTTCTATGAGTATTATTTTTGCAGTTTTTGTTTATTTGCTTTCATTTGCCCACAGCGATGATTCAAAAATAAAGTTACTGTCGGCCGTAGATAATTATAATTGCTCGGTTTCCCAAGATATTTTAACAAGTTTAAAAGGAAAAACAGACTTATCGCAAAATTTTACATTACATTATTTTATCTCCCAGCCATATTTTGATAGGCTCTAGACTAGCAGACTAGACTAGCTATAATATCTTTGGCTCTAGACTAGCAGACTAGACTAGCTATAATATCTTTTTAAGATTTTA
>PFOG01000165.1 GCA_002792395.1 Candidatus Portnoybacteria bacterium CG_4_10_14_0_2_um_filter_44_20
ATAATTTTGCTAAAATTTTTGTCGCGGATAAAATTGTTTTGGATATTGCTTGCGGCGAGGGATAAGGGATAAATTTTATTATTGCTGACGCGGCAAAAACCCTTTTTAACGATAATTTTTTTGATGCCGTTGTATCATTTGAAACCTGGCATCATCTTGAGAGTTATCAAAATTTCATCCCCGAGATGTATCGTATTCTCAAGCCGAATGGATTGCTGATAATCTCGGTTCCCAACGAGAAGATAATTTATCTGAATCCCCTTCATAAAAATTTTTTGACCGAATTTTACCGGTTTGATTTTAATAAAGATAAGATTAAAAAATATTTGAAAAACTACTTTGTCATCAAGAATTGGTATGGGCAGAGGTTTGTTAAAAGAATTTATGCCAATCCTTTGGCCAGATTTTTATTTTTTGTCGGTGGCTTGGTTAGTGGTGAAATTAACAGAAGAGCAGACATTATTTATAAGCTGGCCGATGGGCCGACAATCAAGCCCTTGTTGTATAATAACACTCGCTATTTAATAGCTATATGCCGGAAAAAAGATTTAAAATAGCTTTTTTTATCGGGGTATTTCCGAAAATATCCGAGTCGTGGTTTATTGAGCAAACGACGGCGTTGATGGATTTGGGCGTGGATATAGACATCTACTCTTTTAAAAAAGGAGGGGCGGGTGATATCTCTGAAAAAGTCAAAAAATATAAGCTCTTGGAAAAAACGACTTATCTCGAATTTCCGTCAAGAAGAAGCAGAAGACTGATGTTGGCTTTCTCCTTGGTTTTCAAGGTTTTGCTTTTAAATCCGCGGATTTTGTTCCATGCATTGAATTATCGCAAATACGGCAGAGAGGCTTTATCGCTGAAGTATCTATTTTGGATCGCGCCGCTTATTGGACGGATGGATAAGTATAGTGTGGTCCATTGCCACTTTGGGATGGTCGCGAATAAGTTTTTGATTATTAGGGACATTCTTGGCCTGAGACAAAAATTTATCACGACTTTCTATGGTCAGGATTCCAGTAAATATATTCAAGCCAAGGGTATTTCTGCCTACGACAAATTAAAGAAAGAGAGTAGTTATATTTTGGTTATGACCGAGGAAATGAAGGAAAGGTTTGTGGGATTAGGGTTTCCTCTCGAAAAACTGCTGGTTCATTATACGGGGGTAAGCGTTGATAATTATAAGTTTCATTGCCACTCATTTAAAAAAGGAGATGTTTTTAAGATAATTTTTGTTGGACGATTTGTGGAAAAGAAAGGATTGGAGGATTTGCTTAGAGCAATAAAGATTGCCACCGAAGATTACCAGAAAATCGAGGCTCATATAATAGGCGACACGGAAGATCTGGTTTACAAGAAAAAAATACTAAAGCTGATCGAAGATTTGGGCATAGGCAAAAATGTTATTTTAAGGGGGTTGGTTCCGCATCGGCAAGTTCTGGATATGTTTTCGGAAATGCATTTGATGACGCAACTTAGTAAGACGGCGAAAAACGGCGATACCGACGATCTGCCTTTTGTTCTATTAGAGGGACAGATCAGCGGCTTGCCGGTGGTGACGACAAAGCACGTTGGTATTCCCGACGGAGTAAAAGATGGCGAAACCGGTTTTTTGGTAGAGGAAGGGGACTGCGAAGCGGCAGCGAGGAAAATATTATTTTTTATTAGAAATCCTGACATTTCGCAAAAGTTCAGTTATAATGCGAATAGGTTTATCAGTGAGAAATTTGATATTAAAAAGTTCAATAACAGATTAATTAATTTATATAAATCTTTATCGAGCTAATATGAAAAATATCTACTTTGGCGAGCCGGATATCGGTCAAAAAGAAATAGACGCCGTGGTTAGAGTGATGAAATCCAAATGGATTGGGTTTGGAAAAGTCAGCCTTGAATTTGAAGAAAAATTGGCGAAATATTTAGGCGTAAAATACGCTGCGGCGCTTAGTTCATGTACGGCGGCCTTGAGCTTGGCGTTGATTCTAAACAAGGTGAATCTGGGGGATGAAATTATTACAACACCCTTAACTTTCGCCGCTACCGCTAATGTTATTTCTAATTTGGGCGCAAGGCCGGTTTTTGTCGACATCAATCCCAATACTTTTAATATTGATGAAAATCTTATCGAAAAAGCCATTACCCCCAAAACTAAGGGTATAATCGTGGTCCATTTCGGAGGTTTGCCGGCGAATATGAAAATAATTAACCAAATTGCGAGAAAACACGGACTTTTTGTTATAGAGGACGCGGCTCATACTATCGGTGCCAGAATTGGCAAAAAGATGGTTGGCAATTCCGAAAATTTGGTTTGTTTCAGTTTTTATGGGAATAAAAATCTTACCGCTGTTGAGGGCGGGCTTCTGGCAACGAATAAAAAATCATTTTTCGAGAGGGTAAAAATTTTGAGGCTGCAAGGGTTGGATAAAGATGCATGGAAGCGTTTCCGTTCAAAAAATGTTTTATTAAACGAGGTGATTGACCATGGTTATAAATATAATATAACGGACATTCAATCTGCCATTGGGCTTGTTCAGTTGGGGAAGGTAGAAAAAAATCTGAAAATCCGCGAAAAATATGCAAGACAGTATGACAATGTATTTTCCAGGATAGACGGAATCAGCCTTCAAGATAAATTTAATCACAAAAACGTGCGGCACGCTTTGCATCTCTATTTACTCGCGATTGATCCGAAGAAGTTTTCCGCGACGCGCGACGAGATAGTTTTGGCGTTGCGGAAAGAGGGGATTTTTGTCGCGATTCATTACAAGCCGCTTCATCTGCATAAATTCTACCGAGATAAATTCGGCTTCAAGAAAGGCGATTTCCCAGTGGCCGAAAAAATCGGCGCGAGCATTTTCACCTTGCCGTTGTTGCCGCAAGCTAACCAGAAAATAGTCAATTATATTGTGGAAGCAACGAGAATAACGCTTTTGAAATACGCGGATTAAATTTTACGCCAGGTTTTGACCAACAAGGAGACAACCGGCTTTACGATTATGTCAACCACTGATAGTGGGGTTAACAGATGTTAACTAGCCCCCAAAATTATGACTTTTAACAAACTTTCCATCATCACCCCGGTCTATTGTGAGCGGGACGCTCACGCAAGCTATGCTTAATAATGAAGAAAAAACCATTGATAATATTTTGGCTCGGGTTGAGGCGGTAGCCGCGAACATGTT
>PFOG01000094.1 GCA_002792395.1 Candidatus Portnoybacteria bacterium CG_4_10_14_0_2_um_filter_44_20
CGACGCCAAATTGGAACAAAATAAACAAGGGGTCGAAGACGCTAAATTACAATTAATTGACTGTAAATTATGTTCCGTAGCTTGAACAGTAAAAACAAAAAACGGCGCAAAGTGCCGTCTCTGGTGTGCCGCGGGAGAGAGTTCGGTGGTCTTGAGCTGATAGAAATATTAGTAGGATGTTTTATAAACCCGTCTGAAAGTTTCGTGTGCCGCTCTTAGCTCAATTAGTTTTAAGTGTTGTGGATTATTTTCAGCGAGGATAAACTCTTTGGGGAAGGACTTCTCAATTCTACTCATTGCTTGATCTATAGAAGTAGATTGATTCACTGCTTCTGCCATTTTGTCGAATATCGATGGGTAGCGTTGAAATGTTTTAATGTCATCTTGGCTTAATCCAAAGTTTTCCGGGGCTTGAGATATCAAATTCCAAATAGAACCCTTGCCCATATCTTTGCCTCCGGTAATCCATGAATAGATTGCTTCCAATAGCTTAGTCGTTTTTCGTCGTCTTTTCTCGACCCATGAATTTTCATAAGTTATCATTTCGTTTTTTACTTTTTCATATTGTTCGGCAAACTGTGGATCTTGTTTGAGGGTTTCTATCAGTTTTTCGCTCGCTTCTTCGATAGAATTTTTTTCAACATTTTCTGTAATTTTATCAAGGGCTTTTTTGCCCAATGCCACTGCTTTTTCATTTTGTACAATTTCCGAAAGATACTTTACTCCAGTCAACTCTCTGCTTAGAAGCTCTAATTCTTCATCTGAAAGAAGTTGCTCATTATTATACGAGAAAAGCTTTTTAAGATTTTCGGAGGCTGTATCATGTGTTTTAATTGCTTTCACGAATTCTCTCCTAAAATTTCGCACAGCCATTGCGCTTTCGGGCGTTTCGGCTACCAGAACGGTTCCTGCTTCTTTAAGAGAGTCAGCAAGTTTAATTTTTCTTTGGCCCTCTCCGGCAGCCACGTCGGTTCGTGCCGAGAAGCGGTCTGCCGTAGATACTACAATTTCAGGAACCCTATCAATCACACCAATATCAGAGAGACGCTCACCAAAACCGGGGTCCTCGCCGCCCGCTATTTTTGGCACTCCGCCAACTAGCGCCGCTTCTACTGCGCGGCTGGCCATATTTGCGCCACTAAAATGGACATGCTCAAAGAAACGGATCTCTTCAACGTCTTCAAAGCCAGATTCTCTCTTGCCTAAATCATCAATAAGTGTGGTATAGGCAATTTTCATATCTCCATAAAGAGAAGTTAGGCTGATCAGTTCATCGCCGTATTCCGGTTCCAAATCTAGTTTGCCGACAAGCCCAACCAATTCAGGTCTCTTTTTAAATGTGTCTATGAGATTACAAATATATTTACTGTCAAATCTAGTGTCGGCGTCTGACTGTGCGATTATTCCATTTCTATTTTGTTCTAAAAAACGGGCTACTGCTTCTGCTACGCCTCTATTCCTTGCGCCTCCGACATTTGCAATTTCTTGCGGCAAGGTTTTACCGGAAGATGCTTTGTCAATCGCATACACTTTTAGACCAGAAGCCTTTATTCTCTCAATAATTCCTTTTTCCTGCGCGCTAATTTCCACATCGTTATCTTCGCCGTTAATAAATTTTATCAATTTTAAGGTTTCTTGATTTTCTCTGATCGCCGATTGATACTGAACAATTTTTCTTTCAAAATCCGCATTAGTTTCTTTGGCGGATTTTGCAGGTGATTCAGGGGGATTATTTACCACCACAATCAATTCATATTCGTTTGTCTCCACCCCCTCCTGGTTTGCCAATGATTCTATTGGCCGCAAAATATAACCTCGTTCTCCATAGGAAGGTATAACTACGGAAACCTTACAATTGGGGTTCATTGGTTTTTGGACTCTTTCTTCTGCCACAAGCTCTTCTTCAAGATACCTATCTACTTGTTTTCTTTGGATCTCGGTGAGCTCCGAAGCGAAACTTTCTGCTTGTCCACCATGGCCATTTTTTTTCAGATTATTTCCGATTGTCTTCGCGTTTGCGAGTTGATTATCAATTTTTTGTCGCGGAAACGGTTCAAAATTCATAAATTTTCTTTGAAAAATTGCACGAAGCAAAAATTATCACAACGTTGCCATTGCTTCGCACCTTTTTATATTAGTGTCTAAGGTGGGACTTTCGTATAAGTGGTGCCCGGGGAGAGAGTTGAACTCTCACGATGTTGCCATCACTGGATTTTGAGTCCAGCGCGTCTGCCAATTCCGCCACCCGGGCATTGTCTGTCTGCTTATTATAGTTTAGGGAGATGAGTTTCAGTTGTCAATCGGACTTATTGGCGTTAAGAATATTTAGGGTTGCGTGCGGCTCAGAATCCACTTTTTAGCCTTTTGGATTTTCGGCCTGTCTTCATCCCAATTTTTTTCTTCGTCTTGCGCCAGTAATCCTTCAATTTCCGCAAAATTTTCTTTGGACAGCATGTTTTCCTTTATCATATATTTAATATCGGCCAGATCGTGTTCGCGGCCTTCTAATAGTTTGTGATAAACCAAAATTGCCGGGTGGCAGAGCCGTAATTTCTTTCCTGAGTCGGTCGTGTATTCCAGAGTGTTCATATAATATTCTTTTGGTATCACGGTGCCGCTCAATCTTACAATATCGCCATCTACATTTTGGTCCAGAGCGTGAATGTCAAAGCAGGTATAATTTTCGGTATCTATTTCAAAATCATCTTTTACCCTTAAAAAGAAGATGTGTTCCCGTGAAATTGTAGAAACATCAACTTCATCTGGCCTTATCAGCTCATGGGGTAACGCCTTTTTCACTTTTAGTCTTTCGTCAACATCTTCGGGAAATCTAAAAAGGGCGTATCCTCTTTGTTCTAGGGCGCGTGCTAATTTTGGAATGTCTTTTGAAAAAACGCCAAAATCAATGTCTCTATGTTCTCTGAAAAACTTCCCCTTGTATAATGAAATATTCAGGGCACCGTCAATAATGTATGGAACGTCGGCGGATTGAAATAGGTCGGCGGCTTCTTCAAGCTCGTTTTTAATCTCTTTGATTCTTTCTTCGCTTGGTCTTTCATGACGAATTTGTCTCTCGAACTTGTTCAGTAAATTTACCCAATTTTTCGAGGGGGATTTTTTGCGTTCTGTT
>PFOG01000130.1 GCA_002792395.1 Candidatus Portnoybacteria bacterium CG_4_10_14_0_2_um_filter_44_20
TAGTTTTTACTAATTTCAGCCAATCATTAACCGATTCATTTTGCAACATATTTTAATGCCTCAGACTGTAAAGTGTACCATAGGAGAGTGCATTTTCTTGACCTCCCCGTGCCTGCCATGTTATCATTCTAATAGATGGCGGAGACGAACTCGTCTTCGTTTTTAAAATGATTGATTTAAATATTTATTGTTCGAGCTTGTCGAGAACTGTTTCGGTTTTGCTAGAAACTTCTCGATGCGTCCCGCGAAAGCGGAACTTACTCGAAGAATAAAAAGCTTATGCCGGCAAATTTTTTAACTATAGTTCAAATGATTGTTTCCGTCCTGCTGATTATTAGCGTCCTGCTACAGCAACGAGGCGCTGGCGGTTCAGCAATCACTGGCGGCGGCGAAACCTCCTACCACACGAAAAGAGGAATGGAAAAAGTTATTTTCATTGCTACTATTTTTTTAGCGGCCATCTTTTTAATAACCGCGCTTGCTAATCTCTTCGTCAAATAAGCCAAGCTTGTTATTCTCTCGAATAATAAATCAAATCTATCAGTAAGAATATCGACAATTTAATGAAGCTTCTCCAAAACATCCCAGGCTTTCTTGTCCAAAAAACACGGAGCGCCGGTTTGTTTTTGAACAACCTTACCAAAAAGCTTGTTTTGGGCGAAAACAATTCCCAAAATTGGCCAAACAGATATCAATGGCGTCATTTTTTTAAAATATTAAGCCGCAACGAACAGCGTTTTCTTGGGTTTTTTATTCTGGTCATCTTTCTTTCGTCTCTGGTTCCCCTAAGAAGCTTCTACTTGAACCACACAGAGATCGGACCGACTAATGGCGGCGCCTACGCCGAGGCAATAATCGGCGCGCCCCGTTATCTCAATCCAGTTTTGGCGCCTGCCAATGACGCCGACCGCGATCTTTCAGCCATTATTTATTCAAGCCTGCTGGAACGCGACAGCCATGGCAACCTCATATTAGACACGGCCACGGATTATCCTATCGCCGGTCCGGATCAAAAAACTTACGAAGTATCCCTCAAGGAGAACATAAAGTGGCACGATGGTGAAACCCTGACCGCGGACGACGTTATTTTTACCGTTCGCCTCATCCAAAATCCCGACTACAATTCACCGCTAAGAATAAGCTTATCGGGCGTGGAAATCGAAAAAATCAATGATTATACTATCCGATTCACGCTTAAAAATCCCTACGGTCCGTTTCTAGACAATCTCACCTTCGGGATATTGCCCCAACACATTTGGGGGAAAATACCGCCCGCCAGCTTTCCCCTGGCCGAACAAAATCTCAAACCAATAGGTTCTGGTCCTTATAAGTTCAAGGACATACAAAAAGATAGCGCGGGAAAAATTAAAAAAATAGAATTAGTTGCATTTTCCGATTATTTTTCGGGCCGGCCGTTTATCAACGCCCTCTCATTCAGTTTTTACAAAGACGAGGCAACGGCGCTCGCCGCCTTTAATAACGGGGAGGTCGACGGAATCAACCTTATCTCAGCAAGCAATACCGGCAACCTCAAGGCCGATTTCAATCTGAATAAATTTATTCTCCCTCGTTATTTCGCGGTTTTTTTCAATCAGGATATAAATAAAGCTCTTGCGGACAAAAACGTCAGGCAGGCTCTGTCTCTCGCTATAAACAAAACAGAACTTATCGAAAAAATCATTAATAATCAGGGCACAGAAATTAACTCTCCCCTCCCCTATTTCGTTTTCAGCAAAGATGACCCCGGCGCTTCATACTCCGAGCCAGCCCAAGACTTTGACATTGAAAAAGCAAAAAACATTCTGGAATCCAACGGCTGGTCGTCCACCGAAAACGGAACAACAAGCTTGCCGGTACGACAAAAAGCCGTAAAAACGGGTAAGGAACAGGAAACCCTTACGCTAGAAATTTCTCTTGTGACTGTTGACTGGCCGGAATTGGTCGCGACAGCCAACTACCTTAAATCGAGCTGGGAAAATATCGGAGTAAAAACAGATATTATCATTAAGCAACCGACCGAAGCCCAAGAATTAATCAGGGCCAGACAATACCAAGCTCTGCTTTTCGGCCAAATTTTAGGCGCCGACCCCGATCCTTTCGCCTTTTGGCACTCTTCACAAACAAAAGACCCTGGCCTTAATTTAGCGCTTTATGCGAACAGTGATGCCGATAAGCTGCTTGAGACGATCCGTCGGGAAACTGACCCGCAAAAGAAAATCGCGGAGTTTGACCAATTTAATAAACTAGTGACCCAAGATCTTCCTGCCATCTTTTTATACAGCCCGATTTACCTTTATCCCACCTCGCCCCGTATTAAAGGCATCGAACTGAACAACAGCAACTCGCCGTCTGCCAGATTTGTCGGCATAGAAAAATGGTATACTAAAACAAAGAGGCATTGGAAGTAATTATCATTCTTACATAAAAATGATTTTCCCGAATTTAATCAAAGGTGCCGTTCCAGATATTCGATCGCTCTCCGATCTTGGCGAGGTTTTATACGACCAGGAGTGGGCGCGCAGCACCGGCAATTTCGGAGCTTATTATATGTATCGCGGTTTAGCCGCAACCGAAAACGATCGACAAAACATGATCGGCAACGAATTACGATACGACATAACTATTATTCCGCACAAGATGCTGGGGATGGAATTTCCGAAAACCTATGGTCACGAGCATTCATTAGTGCCGGAAGCACACGGGTTAACCTACGCCGAAATATACGAAGTTCTGGAGGGAGAGGCGTATTACCTACTGCAAAAACAAAAAGCCGGTTCCATTAAAAACTTGTATGTTGTTCACGCAAAGCAAGGAGAAAAATGCATTATCCCCCCGAATTACGGTCATGTGACTATCAATGCCTCAAGTCGGGAATTAAAAATGGCTAACTGGATGGCGCGCAATTCTAAATCAAATTATTCGATTTTTGAAGCAATGCGCGGAGCCGGCTATTATGCTACGTCGTCGAATCCAATTCCAAGGATTGATACTCCTATTGATTGGATAAGAAACGAAAACTATCAAGCTGTTCCTGAACTAAAAATTCATCAAGCTAAAGATTTCAACAGCCTACTGAAGCAATTTAAGATTGACCCGGACGAACCAATGTATAGTCTGGTAAATAAATTTAAAGCATTAGATTTTCTCAAAAAT
>PFOG01000049.1 GCA_002792395.1 Candidatus Portnoybacteria bacterium CG_4_10_14_0_2_um_filter_44_20
TCGGACTTTTTATCGGCGGACTTCTGCCCTATTTGTTCGCCTCTTTCGCCATGCAGGCGGTCGGCAAAACCGGCGGCAAAGTCGTAGAGGAGGTCCGGCGGCAATTCCGCGAAATTCCGGGAATTATGGCCCGCACTGCCAAACCGGATTACAAAAAAGCGGTTGATATCGTCACCAAAGCGGCCATCAAACAAATGATTTTGCCGGCCCTTTTGCCGGTGGTCGCCCCGATCGCAGTCGGATTTCTGTTGGGCGCCGAAGCGTTGGGCGGCCTGCTGGTCGGAAGTATCATTACCGGCATTTTTGTCGCCCTTTCAATGACCTCGGGCGGCGCCGCTTGGGACAACGCCAAGAAATATATTGAGCAAGGCAATCTCGGCGGCAAGGGCAGCCCGGCCCATCAGGCCGCCGTCACCGGCGACACTGTCGGCGACCCGTATAAAGACACCGCTGGCCCGGCTATCAACCCAATGATAAAGATTCTCAATATCGTCGCCCTGCTGATTGTTTCATTTTTGGTATAAGATATGAATCAGGAAAAAGAAAACAAAGAAGAAATATATTTAAGCGGCGCGCTCAAAGATTCCGACACCGGCGTAAAATCTCAGGATGAAGGGCAGGAGTCTGTCCAAGTCTTTTACCCCGGCACGCCGAAAATTATTCAGTGGGTAATTAAGTATTCGGGTGGACTCGTCAAAGATGAAAAACAAGCAAATTATGTTTTGATTGGGTTTGTGGCAGTGGCGATTATTATTGCTTTGTTTTTGATTTTTGGCGGGAGAGGCAAAACTGAAATAAAAGCGCCTCCCGGACAAAGAATAATTTATCCTTCCGATGGACCACCTCGTCTTCAATAGTAATTTGAATAAATCTTAAAATATGACCACGTTTTCCCCCTGTATAAAACGACAGTCCGCAGGGTTTACCCTAATTGAGCTTCTAGTTGTCATTTCCATTATTGGATTATTGGCTAGCATTGTTTTAGTCAGTGTTAATAGCGCTCGAGTAAAAGCCAGGGACGCAAGACGTATGTCGGACTTAAAGCAATTACAACTAGCCTTGGAAATGTATTATGATAGCAATAATGCTTATCCGTCAACAGGAGGGTCTTGGTGGGGCGTTTGTGTTAATGGCGGTAGTCGGGGACTACCAGCGGCGCAAACGCCTATATACCCGGTTTGACTCCGGATTACATGAGTGTTTTGCCGATTGATCCATTAGATAATCGAACTGGTTGGTCTGGATATCTTTATCGCTCAACTGGCGCAATCTATAAATTACTTGATCACGCCATCGGCCCAGAAAGTTTTCCAAGCGCCGACCAGCCGTTTTATGACCCGGTGCGTCCAACGTGGGCATGGATGTTGTGTAGTGAGGAGCCGGCTTGTAGTTCTTGGTAGGTTTCTATTCCTTAAATTTTTTGCCACCAAAAAAAACCTAAAACTGTCAAGGTTCAGAATTTCAGTTTTAAATTTTTGGCTAAACCCTCATCTAGCCGGATTATGGGCTCATAGTATAGTGGCAGTACGCCGCATTCGCATTGCGGAGACGTGGGTTCGACTCCCGCTGAGTCCACTGTTCCAGAGATCAGAGAACTTGTTGAAAAATTAAAGTAAATTATGAAATACACGGATAGAGTATATGGAAATTTTGAAATTGAGGAACCCGTTATTTTGGAATTGATAAATTCCAGAACCCTTCAACGATTAAAGGGAATAGACCAAGCAGGATACTCTGAACCCCATTTTCCAGGAACGGCGCATTCTCGCTTTGAACATTCAATTGGCGTCTATTTGCTCTTAAAAATCTATGGCGCGCCGATTGAGGAACAAATTACTGGTCTTATTCATGATGTTTCTCACTCGGCTTTTTCTCATTGCATAGATTATGTTTTAGACGCTGGCTCTGAAAAAGAACATAATCATCAGGATAATGTTTTCGACAAATTTGTCAGAAAGTCAGAAGTCCCCGAAATACTCAAAAAATACAACTTGGATTTAGAGTATATTTTGGACGACAAAAATTTTCCGCTAAAAGAAAAAGATTTGCCAGATTTATGCGCGGACAGAATTGATTATTCATTAAGAACTGCCACCATTTTTAGAGAGATTGAAAACGGGAAGTATTTTATTGACAATCTTTCAGCAGAAAATGGCCAGTGGATTTTTAAAAATTTTGAAAGCGCAAAAAAATATGCGGAATTGTTTCTGAAACTCAATACAAGCTATTATGCCGGATTGCCTTCTGCAGTTATGTTTAGAACGGTTGGAGATTATCTCCGGTACGCGCTTTCAAAAAATTACATCTCCGAGACTGATTTATATACCACCGATAAAATTGTTTTAGAAAAAATAGAGCCACATATTAAAACTGATTCAAAATTGAATTTACTATTTGATAGAATGAACAATAAAATTGGTTTCAGAAATGACCCAACCAATTACGACGGAAAAGTATTTTGTAAATCACGAGTAATTGACCCACTTTGTTTGCAAAATGGAGAAATAAAAAAGGTCTCAGAGATAGAGCCGAGTTGGTCTGGTATAATTACGCAGGAATCAAAACCAAAAGAATATTTTTTAAAATTTGATAGATAGCCGCCGAATTTCCGAAAACCTCCAGTCCGAAACCCGCCCGCATTCCTCCCCAGACCCCTCCTCCGCGCGGGCGAGCCCGTCGCCCCGCCTCCTTTGCCCCAGAAAAATAGTGGCGGGGCGCACATCAGGAGTTTCGTTCAAAAAAGGTTCGCGCAAATACTAAAATAACACCACATTTTAGAAAGGCGCAGGGGATTGGAAGCCGCCGGCGGCGGCGAAAACCATCCGAACTATTTCAAGAATAGACCACTACATAATTAATCAAATATTATGCCTTCCGAGAAAAGAAAAACCGGGGATTTGGGCGAGGGGATTGCGGCGAAGTATTTGGAAAACAACGGCTACAAAATCATTGAACGAAACTACCGGAAAAATTGGGGCGAGATAGATATTGTCGCCCGAAAGGACGATTGCCTGATTTTTGTCGAGGTTAAAACTATGCAAAAGACCTCTGGCGACTTGGCAAGCAGCCATTTCCCGGAAGAAAATGTCAACTGGCGAAAACAACAGAAAATAATCCGGACCGCCGAGACATAC
>PFOG01000136.1 GCA_002792395.1 Candidatus Portnoybacteria bacterium CG_4_10_14_0_2_um_filter_44_20
CGCAGGACGGCTGCAAGAAATTAATAGAAGTGATTAAAGAAGCGAAACTGGGGCGGGAAGAGGGGTTTTTCCTGAAGGAGGCAAAGATGCGCGATTTTTTATTTTTGAATCCCCCGCAAAATACCGTTAAAGCCCTGGGATATAAAAGCGTAAAGGAGGCCATGGAGAAAGAAAGCGTTTACCATATTTTTGCTGCCTTGAGGTTTGCCGAGAACGAACGATGGCTGAATAATTTTTTCTTCCGGCCCTACAATGATTTATTGGCTGATAGTTTTGAAACAAGAGAAATTAGGGTGGAAGTTTTGCCGGAAAAATGGAGGAAAATTGGCGCCGAATACGCCGGAAAAAAACTTCATCATATTAGCCACTTAAAAGAAGCTGGCATAGTGTTTATTATTCCCGCCGCGCAAGACGGTTATCCCGGCCAGAGTTTGGAAAATTTTACTTTGATTTTTCATTATCTGTATGAAGTCGAGTTTTATTCCCGTGTTTTTAGAAAATACGCCGGCTCGTCCGATTTTGGACGTAAAATCGTAGACTTATTAGCGGCCAACGTCTCTTCCCTGCCGTTGCCCAAAGAGGGAGTAAGCTGGAGGATCATTCCTCGATATTTGGCGAAGCTTAACGAGTCCGATCCCCGCCTTTTTGAACCCCACATTAATTCCGAACCGCTTCATTGGCTGAAGGCCGAAAGCGATATCGATAGGCTGGCGGAAAAAAATCCGCAGATCGGGCTTTCTTTCTGGCGCGGTATCGATGATTTTGTCGGTGAAATATTCCATGCCGGCAAAAAAGGCGACAACCTTGTCAGTTTTGATTTGATTGATAATTTAATCTTCCTGTCCCGTGGCGGAATCGGTAAATATCTTTATCATCAACAGGAGGCTCTTTGGAATAAGATTTTTATCGAATTCGCCGGGCTTGAAAAAATGGAAGAAATTTTGACAGAGAAGCTTGATAAGGGATGGATAGAGTTAAAATAAAATTGACCCGAAGGGTCATCCTGAATTTATTTCAGGATCTCTCGTTTTGAGATGCCGAAACAAGTTCGGCATGACACCGGGTGTCATTTTTCGCATGGCGGATAATTTTGTGGACGGTCTAGAAGTTCTTGGGAACGCTCAGCAAAACAAATATGCCATCGGTTCTTTTAATTTCTCGACCGCCGAGATTTTGAAGGCGATTGTTTTGGCGGCGAAAGATTTAAGTTCCCCGATTATTGTTTCTACCTCCGGGGGCGAGGCGGAATTTATTGGCATGCGCGAAGCGGCTGCGCTGGTAAAAGCGTGGCGCGCGGGAACAAAATTGCCGATTTTTCTTAATTTAGATCACGGAAAGTCATTAAAATCAGTTAAAAAGGCGTTAGCAGCGGGGTATGATATGGTCCATTTTGACGGAGCGGAATTAAGTTATGGAAAAAATATCGCGGAGACAAAAAAAGTTGTTGATTTTGTCCGCGATTTTGAAAAAACATTTGATAAAAAAATAATCGTGGAGGGCGAATTAGGTTATTTGCGCGGCAGTTCGTCGTTGCACAAAGAAAAGCTGGAAATTAAGCAGGAAGATTTAACCAGCCCCGAGCAGGTAAAAGAATTCATAGAAAAAACCGGCGTTGATTCGCTGGCCGTTGCCATCGGTAACGCGCACGGGGTTTTTATTGAAGGTGGGCCTGCCCGCATTGCTACGCCTGTTCGCGGTGACGCAACGTCTTTGGGCGAGTCTGCCAGACACGCTGACACGGGTTGTGTAGGTTGGCAAGGCGTTGCAGGCGGGGAAAGGTTATATCTGGACATATTGGAGAAAATTAAAGAAGCAGTGGGCGATAAGGTTTTTCTGGTTTTGCACGGCGGTTCGGGCATCCCGGATTCTGACACAAAAAAAGCAATTAAATCTGGCATTGTAAAAATAAACATCAACACAGAAATGCGTGTTGCTTATAAGGAGGCCTTGGAAGGGGAAATTAAGAAGAATCCGAAGGAGACTACGCCATATAAAATTTTAGAGCCCGGGCTTAAAGCAGTGCAAAAAGTAGTTGAGAAAAAAATTAAACTATTTGGGTCAGAGGGTAAGGTTTGAATATTTTCCTCCTTTTTAAAGCGGGAGATAGCGAATATTTTTCTCCCCCTTTTGAAGGGGGAGATTAAGAGGGGGTTAGAATGAATAATGAAATTTTCAATCAAAAAAATCGCAAAAATTCCAGGCGTCAGTTAAGAAGCCAAATGACCAAAGCCGAAACTGCTTTATGGTATAGAATTAGAAATAATCAAGTGGGTTATAAATTCAGAAGACAGCATGGAGTTGGAAAGTATATTGTTGATTTTTATTGTCCGAAATTGAAATTAATTGTTGAAATTGATGGGAATGTTCATTTTTACGAAAGAAACATCGCCGTCGACAAAAAAAGAGGAATATCTAAGTTAGTAAATTGGGGCTGAAAATAGTAAGATATACCAATTTGGATGTTATTCAAAATATTGATAACGTTTTGAGAGATTTGAAAAAGATTGTTGACCAAATAACCCCACCCTAACCCTCCCCTTCAAAGGGGGAGGGAAAAAGGAAGCGATTCCCCTTCAAAAGGGAAAAAGGAATCCTATTCTTTGCAAAATGAGAGAAGAAATTTAAAAGAAAATTAAGTTATTTAGGTCGGAGAACAAAATTTAATTAGAGTTTGGAGTAAAGACGGGGGGGTGCGACTCTCACTCTCACTCTCACTCTCACTCTCACTTTTATATGAGCCAAAATAAATATTCTTTGAGCGGACCCGTCCGGGACGGGGCAGTCGCGAAGTTCTCGACAAGCTCAAACGATAAGAGAGGTTTTACCCTCATTGAGCTTCTCGTGGTAATCGCGATAATTGGCCTACTGGCGAGCATTGTTTTGGTTTCGTTGAATTCGGCTCGTAAAAAGGGTCGAACCGCCAAAAGAATCGCTGAGCTGAGGCAAATCCAAACAGCCTTAGAGATGTATTACGATACCAATAATAGTTATCCGAATTCTGGTGGGGAGTGGAGAAGTGAATGTAGTGGCGGGGGCGGATTTAGTGCTAGCAATGTAATTCCCGGTCTAGTTCCAACCTATATGCCCGTCTTTCCATCTGATCCTTCGATGAATAAAAGCGCCAACACGGCTTGC
>PFOG01000011.1:0-1620 GCA_002792395.1 Candidatus Portnoybacteria bacterium CG_4_10_14_0_2_um_filter_44_20
CCCCCAACCCCCTTCCTTTTTGCCCGCCTGCTGGAAACCCCCAGCGGATTTTTCGGACGGCGGGACCGAGAGAAAAGATAAGAAAACAAAAGAGGTAAAAACGCTTGCCCCACCCTCCCGTGCGCGTGTTTTTGAATCTCTGCTCCCCAAAAATTTGACTGCTTTGAAATAATAGTGTAACATTGAATTAGTAGAAAGATGGTAAATGATACCTCCACTATAATATTACTACCATGTTATAAGTATGTCAAATAATCCAAAATTACAAATGAATATCCGAAAACTCCGAGAAAAAAAGGGGCTATCTCAAGAAAAGTTGGCTCGTCTTGCGGATGTGGCAAATAATACAATAGACCTGTTGCTTAATAATAATTAACAAGGCGGGGCACGCCCGTGAATTCCGAGGTTATCGGCTCGCTTGGAGATGATAATTCCAAAGTCCGCAGGAAATTAGCATTGCTTTATCGTCAGAACCCCTAACTTTGTTGCGAAATACATCTGTTGTGATGCGAAATCGTTTTACCCCGCCAACCGCGTGTTCCACCAAGACTCTCCAGCCTGATTTTTTCTTGTTTTGTTGAAGTTTTGTCTTACAGAGATCTCTGGTTCTCGGTTTTTTCTCTGGCATTGATATTCTGTGGTCGGGAAATTGGACGTGGTATCCTTTAAAGCCCAAATCCATATGCTGTTTGATTGTTATCGGTATGTATTTTGGAGGAGCGTGTTCTTTTAACATTTCAAAGTCATGATGCCGCCCATTTTCCGTCTTCGACAGGAATCCTATTCGTTTATGTTTATCTGCGATGATTATGTTTTTTACAGTGTGCCGTTTCTTTTTACCCGAGTACTTGTCTTTCTGTTGTTTTGAGTCTTTCGGCCTTTGAATGGGACGCTCGGTGCCATCAACGAACACTTCTTTGGCTTCCGGGAACATTTCGAAAAACTCCTCAATCTTTCTTAACCTGCGTTCGGGCAAAACCATTTTCTTGCCAAGAGTCTTTTCTAGAGTTTCTGTCAGTTGCTTCTGCCTTCTGAAACCATTGGCTCGGTCAAAACCATAAAGAAAAGTTAAAACATCGTAAGTCGGATAACATTTGTAGTAGAGCAGTATGAAGAACAGTTTGTCTCGCATTTCCTTTAAAACCCCTCTTCTGCCTCCGCCCGGCTTTCTGACTCTCTGCTTTCTGTGTTTTCTGTAATCGTATTGCTTCTTATCCTGCCAGACTTGCTCGAACATTGGCAGTAAATCCGTAAATTCCCGCGGGGTCAAGCCGGCCAAGGCTAATGTTAATCGCTTGTTATTTAAAACTTTATCAATATTCATCATGATAGTTGAGACAAATTAACGTCCTATACTATCATTTTACCATTGTTTGGGTCGAAAATCATTATTAAGCAACAGGTCTAATTATCAAAATTGAATCGGGAGAAAATCAAAACCCCACACTTGAAACATTGCAAAAAATCGCCAAGGCGTTGGACATCACTATCGATAATTTGGTAAAATAATCTCAAACATATGCAATTTCAACTTATCAACAACCGAGGGAGTGAAAAAAAGAAAGCTCGTCTCCAAAAGGAGCTGAACGGTTTTATTATCCACTTGCAAACGCTTACTGC